>JACMKJ010000470.1 GCA_014380155.1 Rhizobacter sp.
CGTCAAACGCGTCGAGCGCGGCACCGCGTGGCACCTGCACGGCAGCATCATCGACGAAGCAGCGCTCCGCACCGGGCTGAGCGACCGCATGACCGAGTCGATGCTCACCTCGTTCCAGGAAGCCGACGCGCTCTTCTCGCACCACGCGCCGCGACCGCTGTCGACCGTCGCCGTGCTGAAGCAGGGCCGCGCCGCGCTCGAGCAGGCGAACCGTTCGATGGGCCTCGCGCTCGCGGAAGATGAGATCGACTACCTCGTCGACGCCTTCACCACGCTCGGGCGCGACCCCACCGACGTGGAGTTGATGATGTTCGCGCAGGCCAACAGCGAACATTGCCGGCACAAGATCTTCAACGCGCAGTTCACCATCGACGGCGTGGCGCAAGAGAAGTCGATGTTCGGGATGATCCGCAACACGCACACGCTGGCGCCGCAGCACACCGTGATTGCCTACAGCGACAACGCCTCGGTGATGGAAGGTGGCCCGACCGAGCGCTGGCTGCCGCAGGGTTACACCAACGCGCCGCAGTACGGTGCGCGCCACGAGACCGTGCATGTGCTGATGAAGGTGGAGACGCACAACCACCCGACCGCCATTTCGCCTTTTCCCGGTGCCTCGACCGGCGCGGGCGGCGAGATCCGCGACGAAGGCGCGACCGGCCGCGGCTCCAAGCCCAAGGCGGGTTTGACCGGGTTCAGTGTGTCGAACCTGCACCTGCCGGGCACCAACGAACCGTGGGAGCAAGCGCCGTACGGCAAGCCCGAGCACATCGCGAGCCCGTTGCAGATCATGACCGAAGGGCCGCTGGGTGGCGCGGCCTTCAACAACGAGTTCGGCCGGCCCAACCTGGGTGGCTATTTCCGTGTGTACGAGCAGACCGTAGGCGAGTTGCGCCGTGGGTATCACAAGCCCATCATGATCGCGGGCGGCCTGGGCTCGATTTCGGATTCGCAGACGAAGAAGATCGAATTCCCGGCCGGCACTCTGCTCATTCAACTCGGCGGCCCCGGCATGCGCATCGGCATGGGTGGCAGTGCGGCCAGTTCGATGGCCGCAGGCGCTAATGCGGCATCACTCGATTTCGATTCGGTGCAACGCGGCAACCCCGAAATCCAACGCCGCGCGCAAGAGGTCATCAACCACTGCTGGGCCTTGGGTGATGTGAACCCGATCCTCGCCATCCACGACGTGGGCGCGGGCGGCATCTCCAACGCCTTCCCCGAGCTGGTAGACGGCGCGGGGCGCGGTGCGCGCTTCGATTTGTCGAAGGTGCCGCTCGAAGAAACCGGCTTGGCGCCCAAGGAAATCTGGTGCAACGAAAGCCAGGAGCGTTATGTGATGGCGGTGCGCGCCGATGCGCTGCCGCTGTTCGAGGCCATGTGCGCACGTGAGCGCTGCCCGTTCGCCATCGTGGGTGTGGCCACCGACGAGAAGCAGCTGACGCTCGACCAGCCTGGCTCCGACGACCGCCCCATCGACATGCCGATGGACGTGTTGCTCGGCAAGCCGCCCAAGATGCACCGCGACGTGAAGCGTGTGTCGCGCGAGTTCGCTGCGCTCGATCTCAACGACGTGTCGCTCGACAAAGTCGCGTTCGATGTATTGCGCCACCCGACGGTGGCCAGCAAACGTTTCCTCGTCACCATCGGCGACCGCACCGTGGGTGGCCTCAACCACCGCGACCAGATGGTTGGCCCCTGGCAAGTGCCTGTGGCCGACGTGGCCGTGACGCTGGCCGATTACAGCGGTTTCCGTGGTGAGGCCATGAGCATGGGCGAGCGCGCGCCCTTGGCCGCACTCGACGCACCGGCCTCGGGCCGCATGGCGGTGGGGGAGGCCATCACCAATTTGTTGGCCGCTCCTTTCGAGCTGCCGCGCGTCAAGCTGAGCTGCAACTGGATGGCGGCGTGTGGTGAACCCGGTGAAGACGCCGCTTTGTATGAGACGGTGAAGGCCGTCGGCATGGAGCTGTGCCCCGCGCTGGGCATCAGCGTGCCGGTGGGCAAGGACAGCCTCTCGATGCGAACGCGCTGGATCGACGGTGCCCAGCCCAAGCAAGTCACCGCCCCGGTCAGTCTGATCGTCACCGCATTCGCCACCTTGGCCGATGTGCGGTCCACCCTCACCCCGCAGCTTCAGCCCGGTGACACCACGCTGATCCTGATCGACCTCGGCAATGGCAAGAACCGTATGGCCGGCTCGATGCTGGCCCAGGTGCTGAACCAGTTCGGCGACGAGGTGCCCGATCTGGATGACCCGCAGCAGCTGAAGGCCCTCGTCAACGCCATCAACCAACTGCGCAGCGAAAACAAGCTGCTGGCCTACCACGACCGCAGCGACGGCGGCCTCTGGGCGGCCGTAACCGAGATGGCCTTCGCCGGCCACCTCGGCCTGAGCCTCAACATCGACATGCTGGTCACAGAGGGGGACGGCATCAGCGACAGCCGCGCCGAATACGGCGACTCCAAGAACTGGGCCGGTCAGGTGAGCGCACGCCGTGCCGAGCTGAGCCTTCGAGCGCTGTTCAGTGAAGAGCTGGGCGCCGTGATCCAGGTGCCCACAGCCGTGCGCAACGAGGTGATGCAAACCCTGCGCGAGCACGGCCTCAGCAAACACAGCCACTTCATCGGCAAGCCCAACGACAAGGGGGTGGTGGAAATCTGGCGCGATGCCAAGGCCATCTTCAGTGCGCCGCTGCGCGACTTGCACCAGGCCTGGGACGACGTGAGTTGGCGCATTGCCCAGCTGCGCGACAACCCGGTCTGCGCCGATGCCGAGCACGAAGCCGCCGGCCGCACCGAAGACCAGGGGCTGCACGTGCACCTCACGTTCAAGCCCGAAGCCCCCGGGATCAAGACCACCCGCCCGAAGCTCGCCATCCTGCGCGAACAAGGTGTCAACAGCCACGTCGAGATGAGCTACTCGATGGACCAGGCCGGTTTCGACACCTTCGACGTGCACATGAGCGACCTTCAGACCGGCCGGGCGCGGCTCGACCAGTTCCAGGGCTTCATCGCCTGCGGCGGTTTCAGCTACGGCGATACGCTGGGCGCCGGCGAAGGCTGGGCCCGCTCGGTGATGTTCAACCCCGTGCTGGCCGAGCAGTTCGCCGACTTCTTCCAGCGCAAGGACACGTTCGCGCTCGGCGTGTGCAATGGCTGCCAGATGATGGCCGCGCTGTCGCCCATCATCCCGGGCGCCCAGGCCTGGCCCAAGTTCACGCGCAACAAGAGCGAGCAGTTCGAGGCGCGCCTGAGCCTGGTCGAGGTGCTGGAGAGCCCGTCGATCTTCTTCAAGGGCATGGCTGGCAGCCGCCTGCCCATCGCAGTGGCGCACGGTGAAGGGTTTGCCGACTTCTCGCAGCGCGGTGACACCAAGACCGTGCACCGCGCCATGCGCTTCGTCGACAACGCCGGCCAGCCCACTGAGGCCTACCCGTTCAACCCCAACGGCAGCCCCGACGGCCTCACCTCGGTGACCACGCCCGACGGCCGCTTCACCGTGCTGATGCCGCACCCCGAGCGGGTGTTCCGCAACGTGCTGATGAGCTGGACCTCGGGCGACAAGAACGAACAAAGCCCGTGGATGCAGATGTTCCGCAACGCACGCCGCTGGGCTGACTGACGCTGCACGAACGGAGACCTCATGCACAAGACACCGGTGAAGTACCTGGTCCTGATCGAGTCCGACGGCGCGATGCTGGCCAAGCTCTACGACGCTCTCTACGCCGAGGTGAACGACATCGACGCCGCCTCGGAAGAAGTCGCCGTGATGACCCAAGGCCTCATGCCGCAACGCTGCGGCAACGATGCCACCTGGTCGCGCGTGTTGGCTGGCCACGGCGAACCCGAGCGCCGCGCGGCGCGTGTCTACACGCTGGACGTCTGAGCAGGGCGGGTCAGCGCGCGCCGTTCACCACGGCGCGCACGAACTGCGCGGCGGTATCGCTGAGCGCTTCGAGATCGCCGATGCGGTCGCGCTCGATCAACTCCAGCACCAGCTCGTTGATGCCACCCACGATGGTGACGGCCAGCGCCTGCGGCAGCGTCGAGTGCGCGGCCGAGGGCTGGTTGACGAGCTCCAGGATCAGCTCGGCCAGGTGCTGGTTGACCC
The DNA here is from genome assembly GCA_014380155.1 of Rhizobacter sp. Taxonomy (GTDB): domain Bacteria; phylum Pseudomonadota; class Gammaproteobacteria; order Burkholderiales; family Burkholderiaceae_C; genus Rhizobacter. The sequence continues at coordinate 4,115 of JACMKJ010000470.1, forward strand.
GCCGCCGCGCGGCCAGGCCGATCGCGCCGAGCCCGAGGATGGCGATGAACAGCGTCTTCAGCAGCAGCGGGTTGCTGGCCAGGCAGGCGAAGTAGGCTCGCAACGCCTGCTCGGCCTGCATCAGCGGGTCGTGCGCCGGGTCGATGGCCTTGCGAAGCACCGACAGAGCCTGGCCGCTGGCGGCTTCATAGAGCGCGACCAGGCACTCTTCCTTGGTGCTGAAGTGTTCGTAGAAGGTGCGGCGCGACACCCGCGCACCACCGGCCAGGTCGGCGATGGTCGTGTCGGCATACCCCTTGTGGGCGACCGCCTCGGCCATGGCGTCGAGCAGGCGGCGGCGGTGTTCGTTCTGGCTGTCGGGCGCAGGCATGGCTGTGCAAAAGGCGATGAAATTGGTACTTGACAGTACCACAACGGCTTGGCACATTGTCGATCACTGGTACCGAACCGTACCAAATTCAGTGCAACGAAAGACACCGCCATGACCGACCTCGTAGTGCGCCGCCTTCTGATCGATCTTGAAACCGGTGTGCCGCGCCGCTGGGCGGGTGGCGATGCCTTTGTCAGCGCCTTGTTCAACGCCTTGTCGATGAGCTTCCCGGTGGGCGAGCAGTTTTTCATCGACTCGCTGCGTGCGGGTGTCAAACAGTTGCCTCAAGACCAGCGCGAGCGCTACGCCGCCGAAGTGCAGGGATTCATCGGGCAGGAGGCTACACACCGTCGCATCCATGCGCTCTTCAATGGCCACCTCGACCGGCTGGGCTACCAGAACACTTGGGAGGCGCGCATCGCACGCCGCACGCCCTTGTTTGACCAGGTGGATGCGCGCCACGTGGTGGCTGTCACGGCCGCCACCGAGCACTTCACGGCCATCCTCGCCGAGTGGATGCTCGGCCACACCGAGGTGCTCCAAGGCGCCGAGCCGCGCCTGCGCACCATGTGGCTGTGGCATGCCTCCGAAGAGTCGGAACACCGCAGCACCGCTTTCGACATCTACCAGGCGCTGGGGGGCAACCACGAGTGGCGCGTGAAGTGGTTCCGCCGTGTGACCCTGCTGTTCCTGACCGACGTGGCGCGCCAGACGGTGCGCAACCTGTGGCACGACGGTGACCTGTTTCGCTTCAGCACCTGGCGCAGCGCGGCGCGCACGCTGTTCGGCGAACACGGGCTGGTGCGTCGCACCTACCAGCCGTGGCGCGCCTACTCCAAGGCCGACTTTCACCCGCGCCAGCAGGACGATGCGTTGTCGCGCGACTGGCTGCGCAGCAATGCGGCGCAGTTTTCGGAAGTGGGCCGCTAGACCGCCGTCACCTCAACCGCCACCCCACCGAGCACGGCGTTGCCCGACACCGGGTCGCGCAGGTTCTCATCGAGCACGGCGTTGAGGTTGCTGCCCGGACGCTCCGAGGCCAGACCGAGCTGCGCCCCAGGAAGGTTGTGACCCCAGCCATGCGGCAAGCTAACCACGCCTTGCATGATGGTGTCGCTGACCTCCACCTGCGCTTCGATGGTGTTGCCCGCACGGCCCGCGATGCGCGCCATGGCACCGTCCACCAGGCCAAGTCGTTGCGCGTCGGCCGGGTGAACCATCGCCGTGCAGCGGAACGGCCCCTTGGCCAGCAGCGGCAGGTTGTGCATCCAGCTGTTGTTCGAGCGCACGTGGCGGCGGCCCACGATCACCATGTCGGCCGCAGGTTCGTTGAGGGCGGCCAAGGCGCGCGGCAGATCGGCCATCAACAAGGGCGGCGCCAATTCGATCTTGCCGCTGGGTGTGCGCAGCATCTCGGGCACACGCGGCTGCAGCTCGCCGAGGTCGATGCCGCCCGGCGCAGCTTTCACCTTGTCCAGCGTCAGGCCGCCAGGGTTGCGGCCGAAGCCGTCGCCATAGGGCCCGTTGCGCAGCGCCAGGTCGACTCGCCGATCGGGGCCGCTGTGCTTCGACAGCTCGGCCATCACCGCGCCGGCCTTCTCGCCGAAGCTGCGCTCCAGCTCGGCCATCAGCATCGTGTCGTCGATCTGCTGCGGGTCGGCGGCGGCGGCGCCCTTGCCCTGGAAAAGGCCGATCAGCTTCACCATCACCTGCCAGTCGCGCAAATGCCCTGCGGGCGCGGGTAACACCGGCGAGCTGTAGCGCACGTAGTTGCGGTACTGAAACTGCTGCAGCGCGATGTCGTAGTGGCTCTCCTGCAGCGACGACAAGCCGGGCAAGATCACATCGGCATGGCGTGTGGTTTCGTTGAGGTAGATGTCCAGGCTCAGCATGAAGTGGAGCTGGTCGAGCGCCTTGGCGAGGCGTGCGCCGTTGGGCGCCGAAAGAACCGGGTTGCTCGCAATCGTGATCAGCGCCTTGACCTGGCCCGGCCCCGGGGTTTCGATTTCTTCGGCCATGCAGCCGGTGGGCAGCTCGCCGAACACCTCGGGCGCGCCGCTCACGCGCGAGCGGTGGCGGCCGGTGACGATGCCACGGCCGGAGCCCGGTGGGCCCTCGGTGTTGGCAGAAAACGAGGCCGCCTTGGGGAACATGGCGCCGCCCGGTTCGTCGAGGTGGCCGGTGAGTGCATTGAGCACGTCGATCAACCAGCTGGCGAGCGTGCCGAAGGTTTGGGTGCTGGTGCCCATGCGGCCATAGACGGCGGCGCGCTCGGCCTTCGCCAGCGCGCGGGTGAGTTCGCGAATGGTTTCGGCCGGCATGCCGCAACGCGCAGCGACGGCATCGGCTGAAAACGGCTGCACGGCGGCGCGCAGCTCTTCCAGGCCGGCGACGTGCTCGACCAAGCGACCCAGTCGCACCAGGTTTTCGGCAAACAGCGTGTGCAACATGCCCAGCAAAAAGTGCGCATCGCCACCGGGGCGGATGGGCAGGTGGCGGTCGGCGATCTCGGCCGTCTCGGTGCGGCGCGGGTCGATCACCACCAGCTTGCCGCCGCGTGCATGCATGGCTTTGGCCTTGCCGCGGAAGTCGGGCACCGTCCACAGGCTGCCGTTGCTCGCCATCGGGTTGGCGCCCAGCATCAGCAGAAAGTCGCAGCGCTCGATGTCGGGCACGGGGATCGACAACCAGCTGCCGAACATGAGCCCGCTGGAGAGCTGCTTGGGCATCTGGTCGAGCGTGGAGGCGGAGAAAATGTTGTGCGACCCCAGCGACTTGAGCAGGCGGCCGGCGTAGAGCATCAAGCCGAGCTTGTGGCTGCTCGGGTTGCCCGCCGAGACGGCGACCGCATCGTTGCCAAACTCCTGGCGCAGTGGCAGCAGGCGGCGCTCGATCTCGGCAAAGGCTTCTTCCCAGCTCGCTTCGACGAACTGGCCATCGCGCTTGATCAGCGGCGTGCGCAGGCGGTCGGGATCGTCGTGCAGGTCTTTGAGCGCCACGCCCTTGGGGCAGAGGTAGCCCTTGCTGAACCCGTCGCTCTCCTGGCCGCGAATGGCGATGACCTTGCCACTTTCCACATGCACGTCGAGCCCGCAACAAGCTTCACAAACGGGGCAGATGCGGTGCGCGATGGTCGTGGTCATTCTTCTCTCCGGTGGGGCTGCCGTTTATGGCGGCTGCACGGCGTTTTGTCCGTCACTCAGGCGACGCAGGGCTTCGGCAGTGAAGGGGTCTGCGGGGAAAAACGTCTCTAGCGCCAACTCCGACAAGGTGATGTCGACCGGCGTGCCGAACACGGTGATGGTGCTGATGAAAGACAGCACCCCCATGGCCGTGCGAAGTTGCAGCGGCAAGGCCACGGCGTTGTGGGCGATGGCCTCGTAGGGCTCGTCATCCGGCGGGGCGGGGTAGCTTTGCAGCTCTTCGAGCAGGGCTGCGAGCACGGGGTCGGCGCTCACCGCGATCTGGTGACGCAGGCGTTCGAAGAGGTGGCTGCGCCACGCCGCGAGGTTGACGATCTTCGGCGCCATGCCTTGCGGGTGCAGGCTCAGGCGCAACACGTTGAGTGGTGGCACCAGCAGCTCGGGCGCGACGCCGTCCATCAAGGCCAGCACCGGGCGGTTGTGCGACAGCATGTTCCAGTGCCGGTCCACCGCCAGCGCGGGGTAGGGCTCGTGCGCGCTCAGCACCAGGTCCACGGCCTCGCGCGCGGCTTGCAGGGCCGGGTCGTCGAGCGTGCGCTCGCGGTAAATGGGCGCATACCCGGCCGCGGCCAGCAGCGTGTTGCGCTCGCGCAGCGGCACCTCGAGCTGCTCGGCCAGGTGCAGCACCATTGCGCGGCTGGGCGCGGCGCGGCCGGTTTCGACGTAGCTCAGGTGGCGGGTGGAGATGTCGGCGTCGAGCGCGAGGTCGAGCTGGCTCAGGCGGCGTCGCTGTCGCCATTCGCGAAGCAGGGCGCCGATGGGTAGCGCGGGGGAGGCAAGGGCAGAGGCGGTGTGCATGGCGCCGACGATAAACCAGCGCGGGTTCGGCTCCCATGACCTCCCAGGTCATCGACTGCTGGCCAAGGGCCGGCGAATGATCCGCCCCATGCCGCCGCAACCGTGGTGGTCTTCAACCGGAGATGCTCATGTCACACGTTCTTTCTTCTACCTTCCTGCGACGCGTTTTTTTGGCCGACGCCGTGTTGAGCCTGCCCAGCGGCGCGGCCATGGCGCTCGGTAGCGGTTTGCTCTCGCATTGGTTTGGCTTGCCGGCCTGGCTGCTGGTGCCCGGCGGTGTCGCCTTGGTGGCCTATGCGGTGCTGCTGTTCTGGATGGCGGAGCGCCCCAGCGTGCCGCGGGCCGCGCTGTGGGGGTTCATCGGGTTCAACCTGTTGTGGGCGATCGACTGCGTGGCCATCGCAGCCGGTGTGTGGTTCGCGCCCACGCCGCTGGGCCTGGCCTTCCTGGCCATGCACGTGCTCGCGGGGCTGGTGTTTGCCGAGCTGCAATTCATGGGGCTGCGCCGTGACAACGCAGCCCGCACCGGCCAGCGTCAGCTCGCGTAGTCGGCGATCGGCACGCAGCTGCAGAAGAGGTTGCGGTCGCCGTAGACGTTATCGACCCGGCCGACCGGCGCCCAGTACTTCTGCGCACGCAGGCTCTTGACCGGGTAGGCCGCTTCCTCGCGCGAGTAGGGGTGCGGCCATTCCGACTTGAGCAGCGCCGCCGTGGTGTGCGGCGCGGCTTTCAGCGGGTTGTCTTCGCGCGGCCAGGCGCCTTGTTCGACTTTGCGGATCTCTTCGCGGATGGCGATCATCGCGTGGCAGAAACGGTCCAGCTCGACCAGGGGTTCGCTCTCGGTCGGCTCGACCATCAGCGTGCCGGCCACCGGGAAGCTCAGCGTGGGCGCGTGGAAGCCGTAGTCGATCAGGCGCTTGGCCACGTCTTCGGCGCTGATGCCCGAGCTGTCTTTCAAAGGCCGCAGGTCGAGGATGCACTCGTGCGCCACACCGCCACCTTTCACGCCGGCGATGTTGCCGCTGTAGTGGATGTCGTAGTGGTCGGCCAGGCGTGCGGCGATGTAGTTGGCGCTCAGGATCGCGGTTTCGGTCGCGCTCTTCAGGCCGTCGGCGCCCATCATGCGCACGTACATCCAGCTAATGGGCAGCACGGCCGCGTTGCCCAGCGGCGCGGCACTGACGGCGCCGACTTGCAGGGCGGTCCCGATGCCCGCCGAGCGATGCGCCGGCAGGTAAGGCACCAGGTCAGCGACGACGCAGACCGGCCCGACACCCGGGCCACCACCGCCGTGCGGAATGCAGAAGGTCTTGTGCAGGTTCAAGTGGCTCACGTCACCACCGAACTCGCCCGGTGCGGCCACGCCCACCAGCGCGTTCATGTTGGCGCCGTCCACATAGACACGCCCACCGTGCTGGTGCACCAGGGCGCACAGCTCCTTCACCCGCGTTTCGAACACGCCGTAGGTGCTGGGGTAGGTGATCATCACGCACGACAAGTTGGCGCTGTGTTGCTCGCACTTGGCTTGCAAGTCGACAAGGTCGACGTTGCCATCGGCATCGCACTTCGTCACCACCACCTGCAGCCCGGCCATCTGCGCGCTGGCGGGGTTGGTGCCGTGTGCCGACTCCGGGATCAGGCAGATGTTGCGGTGGCCCTGGCCCTGCGCCTCGTGATACGCCTTGATGACCAGCAGGCCGGCGTATTCACCCTGCGAGCCGGCGTTGGGTTGCAGGCTGATGCCGGCGTAGCCGGTGGCCTGGCAGAGCCAGTCGCGCAGTTGTTTGTCGAGGTCGGCATAACCTTGCAGCTGGTCTTGCGGTGCAAACGGGTGCACGTTGGCGAACTCGGCCCAGGTGATGGGGATCATCTCGCTGGTGGCGTTGAGCTTCATGGTGCACGAGCCGAGCGGGATCATGCTGCGGTCGAGCGCCAGGTCTTTGTCTGACAGGC
>JACMKJ010000471.1 GCA_014380155.1 Rhizobacter sp.
AAGGCCGGCTCGCCGGCGCGGGCCACCCGGTCCACCTCGCGGGCGAGCGCCAGCTCGAACTGGCGGCGGTTGGCCAGCCCGGTGAGCGGGTCGCGGCTGGAGAGGTCGCACAAGGCGTCGATCACCGCCTGCAGCCACACGGCCGATCCCACCTCATTGAGATCGGGCAAGGCGTGGCCTGATTGCCCCAGCAACTGCAGCGCCGCCCCCAGCTTGAGCTGGGAGGGTTCGGCAGGCGCGGGAGGGCTGGTCACGGAGCACAAGGCAAGGGTTGCGAGCCAGTCTAGCAGCGGCCTCCCAGGGGAGCGACGGCGATCTATAACGTGATTACCCGCCAACTTGAGGCTTTGGCGCCGCTCAAGCCCAGCAGACTTCCAACCGATAAACCTGTGAGAACCCGTGCCATGCCTTGGCGGGTGAGAGCAACACGTACCCCGTTTGGAGCCTTCATGAGCGCAGCTGCATCAACCGCCGAACTCGCCGCACTGCGCACTGCCGCAGACCAGGAGTTCAGCTTCAATGCGGCCGACTTCGACCGGGTGCGTGAGCTGATCTACAAGCACGCCGGCATCAGCCTGCACGCCGGCAAACAGGCCATGGTCTACAGCCGCCTGTCGCGCCGCCTGCGAGAGAGCGGCCAGCGCTCGTTTGGCCAGTACCTGCAGTCGCTTGAAAGCACCGCCGCGAGCGACCCCGAATGGCAGGAGTTCGTCAACTGCCTGACCACCAACCTGACGTCGTTCTTCCGGGAAGACCACCACTTCCATGCGCTCGCCACCGACCTGAAAGCGCGCGCCGGCCAGAACCTGCGCATCTGGTGCAACGCCGCCTCCACCGGTGAAGAGCCTTACTCCCTCGCCATGACCTGCGCCGAAGCCAATGCATCGGCCAAGATCATCGCGAGCGACATCGACACCAAGGTGCTGGCCACCGCCAGCCGCGGCGTCTACGGCGCTGACGCGCGCGGCCTCTCGCCCGAGCGCCTGCGTGCCCACTTCTTGCGCGGCAAGGGTGCCAACAGCGGCTCCATCCGCATCAAGCCCGAGTTGGCGCGAATGATCGAGTTCCGCCCGCACAACCTGATGGAAGCGCGCTGGTCGCTGGGCGAGCCCTTCGACATCGTTTTCTGCCGCAACGTGATGATCTATTTCGACTCGCCCACGCAGCGCCGCGTGCTGGAGCGAATCCACGGCGTGATGAAGCCCAAGAGCCTGCTGTTCGTCGGCCACTCCGAGAATTTCACCGAATCCAAAGACCTGTTCCGTTTGCGCGGCAAGACGGTTTACGAGCGGGTTTGAGTGTGCATTCGCAAGCGACCACTCAAGCCCACCCCACTCCACACCGATATCGGGACACCATGGCCTTGATCTCCTCTTCAACACCTGGCACAGGCTCGCGCCTGGAGAAGCTCAAGTCGCAAGCCCGCAAGCCGGGCGAGGCCTCGTTCTTCTTCTATGACGCGCATTTCAAGAACGACGCAGTGAAGATCTTGCCCGGCGAGTACTTCGTGCATGACGAAGACATGCTGATCATGACCACGCTCGGCTCGTGCATCGCCGCCTGCCTGTATGACCGCAATGCCAAGGTCGGTGGCATGAACCACTTCATGCTGCCCGACGGGGCCGGCGACTCGGGTCGCTACGGCTCGTATGCGATGGAACTGCTGATCAACGAGATGATGAAACGCGGCGCCTCGCGCATGACCATGGAAGCGAAGGTCTTCGGTGGCGGCCAGGTGGTGAGCGGCATGACCACCATGAACGTGGGCGAGCGCAACACCAATTTCGTGATGGACTACCTCAAGACCGAGCGCATCCCCATCGTCTCGAAAGACGTGCTCGACGTCTACCCGCGCAAGGTGTGCTTCTTGCCGGGCAGCGGCAAGGCCATGGTCAAGCGCCTGGCGCCAACCAACACCGATGCCTTGCTGGCGCAAGACCGCGCAGCCGCGCAAAAGGCCGTGCCGGCCAGCACCGGCGGCGGCTCGGTCGATCTGTTCTGACCGACAACAGAACCACGGGGACACAGAGAGAACAACATGGCCAAGACACGCGTGGTGGTGGTGGACGATTCGGCGCTGGTGCGCAGCCTGCTCACCGAGATCATCAACCGGCAGCCCGACATGGAATGCGTGGGCGCCGCCGCCGACCCGCTGGTGGCGCGCGAGATGATCCGCAACCTCAACCCCGACGTGATCACGCTCGACGTTGAAATGCCGCGCATGGACGGCATCGACTTCCTCTCCAAGCTGATGCGCCTGCGGCCCATGCCGGTGGTGATGGTGTCGACGCTGACCGAGCGGGGTGCCGACGTGACCCTGCGTGCGCTGGAGCTGGGCGCGGTCGACTTCGTCGCCAAGCCCAAGATCGGCGTGGCCGATGGCCTGCGCCTGCTCGCCGAAGACATCACCGACAAGGTTCGCATCGCCGCCAAGGCACACATCC
>JACMKJ010000472.1 GCA_014380155.1 Rhizobacter sp.
GCTGGCCGCTGGCCGGCCCCGGCTGCTAGCGGGCCAGCCGCCGACAGCACGCCCAACCTGGCCTGGCGCCCTTACGCATGGAGTGCCGGCCTGTGCGCCTCTGTCACGCTGCTGACGGCCCCGCTGCACTCTGTGCTCGACCTGGCCAACATCGTGATGGTGTTCCTGCTGGCCGTGGTGCTGGTCGCGGTGCGATTCGGCCGCGGGCCGGCGGTGCTGGCCGCCTTCATGAGCGTGGGCGCATTCGACTTTTTCTACGTGCCGCCGCGCTTCACCTTCAGCGTGAGCGACGCGCAGTACCTGCTGACCTTCGCGGTGATGCTGGTGGTGGCCCTGGTCATTGGCCAGTTGACCGCAGGGCTCAAGTTCCAGGCGCGTGTGGCCACCGAGCGCGAGGAACGCGTCAGCGCGCTCTACGCGATGTCGCGCGACCTGTCGGGCGCCCTGATGCCCGAGCAGGTGGCCGAGATCGCGGCGCGCTTTCTGCGCTCCGAGTTCGACGCCCGTTCCGCCCTGCTGGTGGCCGACCTGGAAGACCGCATCGCACCCCCCTTGCCCGTGCCCGACGTCGCCACCGGCATTGACCTGGGCGTGGCGCAATGGGCCCACAGCCACGCGCAGGCTGCCGGCCACGGCACCGACACCCTGCCCGGCTCGGCCGTGCTCTACCTGCCGCTGAAGGCGCCGATGCGCATGCGCGGGGTGCTGGCCATCGAGCCCAAGAACCCGGCGCACCTGATCGGGCCGGATCAGCGCCGACTGCTCGACACCTGCGCGTCGCTGCTCGCCATCTCGCTGGAGCGCATCCACTATGTGGACGTGGCACAGAGCACGACGCTGCAAATGGAGTCGGAGCGCCTGCGCAATTCGCTGCTGGCGGCGATCTCGCACGACCTGCGCACGCCACTGGCGGCCCTGGTCGGCATGGCCGATTCGCTGGCGCTGGTGCAACCCACTCCCACCGGCGCGCAAGGCGAGATCATCACCAGCATGCGCGAAGCGGCGCTGCGCATGAACTCGCTGGTCAACAACCTGCTCGACATGGCCCGCCTGCAGTCAGGCCCGGTGCAGCTCAACCGCCAATGGCAGCCGCTTGAAGAGCTGGTTGGCAGTGCGATCAAGGCGATGAGCGGCTCACTCGACCCGACACGCCTGCGGGTCTCGCTGCCTGAAGACCTGCCGCTGCTGAACATCGACGCCGTGTTGCTGGAACGTGTGCTGTGCAACCTGCTGGAAAACGCGGCCAAGTACACCCCCGCCGGAAGCCCCATCGAGATCAGCGCGACGACGTCAAGTTCGCAGGTGACCGTGCGCGTCGAAGATCACGGCCCCGGCCTGCCCAAGGGGCGCGAAGAGGCACTGTTCCAGATGTTCGAGCGCGGCCGCAAGGAAAGTGCCGCCCCCGGCGTGGGCCTGGGGCTGGCCATCTGCCGCGCCATCGTGCAGGCGCACGGCGGCACCATCCGTGGCGAAACACGCCCCGGCGGTGGCGCACGCTTCAGCTTCGACCTGCCGCGCGGCACACCCCCCACGCTCGATGCCATCGAGACTGACAATGCTGGTTCATGAGTGATTCAACGATCAAGGTGCTGGTGGTCGAAGACGAAGCGGAGATTCGTCGCTTCGTGCGCCTGTCGTTGACCCATGAAGGCTTCGAGGTGCACGAGGCCGACGGCGTGCAGCGCGGTCTGATCGAAGCCGGCACACGCCGCCCCGACATCGTGATCCTCGACCTCGGGCTTCCCGATGGCGACGGCATCGATCTCATCCGTGACCTGCGAACCTGGTCCGACGTGCCGGTGCTGGTGCTGTCGGCACGGACCACCGAAGCCGACAAGATCGCCGCCCTGGATGCCGGCGCCGACGACTACCTCATCAAGCCCTTTGGTGCGGGCGAGCTGCTGGCCCGTGTGCGCGCGCATCTGCGTCGCCGCGCCGCCGGGGCTGCGCCCGGCAGCACGGTGGTCAGCTTCGGCGACGTGAAGATCGATCTGGTGCGCCGCACGGTCGAGCGCAAGGGCGAGCCGCTTCACCTGACACCCATCGAGTACCGCTTGCTGACCCACCTGGCCGCACGACCCGATTGCGTACTGACGCACCGCCAGGTGCTCAGCGCCGTGTGGGGCGCGAATCACCTCGACGACACGCACTATCTGCGCGTCTACATGGGCCACCTGCGCCGCAAGATCGAGGCCGACCCCTCGCAGCCGCGCCATCTCGTCACCGAGACGGGGATCGGCTACCGCTTTGTGCCTTAGCGCACGTTCTTTAACGCAGAGTTCCCGCGCTTCGCATCGCCTTCATGGCGCCCGCGCCCACCGAAGCGCCAAAGCGCTTGGCCAGGCGCTCGGCCACGTTTTCCTTCGGCGTGTAGTCGATGATGTCTTCGGCCTTCACCACCTCGCGCGCCACGTAGTCGAGGTTGCCCAGGTGGTCGGCGAGGCCGAGCTTCACGGCTTCTTCGCCGTTCCAGAACAGGCCCGAGAAGGTGTCGGGCGAGACCTTGAGCCGGTTGCCACGACCGTCTTTCACCACCTGGATGAACTGCTGGTGGATCTGGTCGAGCATGGCCTGGGTGAAGGCGCGGTGCCTGTCAGACATCGGGGTGAACGGGTCGCCGATGCCTTTGTTGTCACCCGCGGTGAAGAGCCGGCGCTCGACGCCGAGCTTTTCCATGGTGCCGGTGAAGCCGAAGCCGTCCATCAACACACCGATCGAGCCGACGATGCTGGCCTTGTCGGCATAGATCTCGTCGGCCGCCACGGCGATGTAATACGCCCCTGAGGCGCACGCCTCTTCGATCACGGCGTAGACCTTCTTCTTGTGCAAGGCCTTCAGGCGACGGATCTCGTCGTTGACGATGCCGGCCTGCACCGGGCTGCCGCCGGGTGAGTTGAAGCGGATCACCACGGCTTGCGCGCCGCTGTCTTCGAATGCCGACTTGAGCGCAGCCACCAGCACCTCGGCGCTGGCTTCGGTGTCGCTGGCAATCTCGCCACGCACTTCCACCAGCGCGGTGTGCGGGCCGCTCGGCGTGGCGGAGTGGTCGCGCGCGGTGAGCAAGAGCCAGAACGCGAAAGCAAACAGCGTCAACCACATCAGGCGGAAGAACACCCGCCAGCGCCGCTCGGTACGGCGGTCGGCCAGATAGTCACGTGCAAACAGCGCGAGGGTCTGGTCCCACACCGCCGGGGCGGGGGCAGTTGCAGCCACCGGTGGCGCAGCAGGAGCCATGGGTGCAGCTTCCGCGGCCGGTGCGGCTGCGGGCGAAATCTCGTCTTGGGGGTTCATGCGGGGAAGGCGGGTTGGGTGTCGCGGGAAGGATACCAATACACCTGCCCATCGCGCTCGACCACCTGCAGCGAGGTCAGCTTGCCGCGGCCACACGGCCCGCCGACACAGCGCCCCTCGCGCGGCTCGTAGGCCGCGCCGTGGATGGAGCAAATGATGAACTCGCGGTCGCCGTCGAGAAACTCGCCGTGCTGCCAGTCCATCTCGGTGGGCACGTGCAGGCAGCGGTTGAGGTAGGCGACCACCTGGCCATCGAAACGCAAGACAAATGCGCGCGCAGGCTCGCGGTAGTGCAGCACGTCGAACACAAACGCGGTGCCGCGCTCGGCAAGCTGATCGCCCGCACACAGGAGCTGCGGCGGCGTGGCAACCGGCGCCTCAAGCATGGCGGGCCAGCCAGTCGTTGAGGTCGTGCACCGAGTGCGCGATGTGCAGCGGCTTGAACTCGGCAAAGCTTGCCGGCTCGTGCGCGCCGTAGCTCACACCGACGCTTGCCGCACCGGCATTGGCCGCCAGCTGCAAGTCGTGCGTGGTGTCGCCGATCATCAGCGTGCGCTCGGGCTCGACGCCGAACTCGCGCATCAACTCCAGCAGCATCAGCGGGTTGGGTTTGGAGGCGGTCTCATCCGCCGTGCGGGTGGCGTCGAACATGCCGCGCAACTCGACGCTGGTGAGCGCTTCGTCCAGGCCCTTGCGCGATTTGCCGGTGGCCACCGTCAACCAGTGGTTGCGCTCCTTCAGCGCTTTCAGCATGTTCAGGGTGCCGTCGAACAGCACGATCTCGTGCTGCTTGGCGAAATAGTGGTGGCGATAGCGGTTGCCGAGCTCGGGGTAGCGCTCGCGAGGCAGGCCGGGCGCGGCGTGTTGCAACGCTTCGACCAGGCCCAAGCCGATCACGTAACTCGCGTCCTGGTCGCTGGGCACGGGCAGGCCCAGGTCGGCACAGGCCGCCTGGATGCAGCGGGCGATCAAGGCGGTGGAGTCGAACAGGGTGCCATCCCAGTCGAAGGCAATCAGGTCGAATTGGCGGGGTCGGGTCATGGGGTTCGGGTCAAAGAAAGCGCGTGGACGAACGCTTCACATTCTGCGGGCAAGGGTGCCTCCAGCTCGATGACCTCGCCCGTGGCGGGGTGCTCGAAGCGCAGGCGGCGGGCGTGCAAAAACATGCGGTCGAAGCGGTGGCCGCGCACCGCTTCGCCCTTGGCGAGGGCCTTGTTGACCGCGAAGTCGCCGTACTTTTCATCGCCCGCAATCGGGTGGCCTTCGTTTGCCAGATGCACGCGGATCTGGTGCGTGCGGCCGGTCTTGATGGTCACGTCGAGCAAGGTGAAGTCGGCAAACTTTTGGGCCACTTTCACGAGCGTGATCGAGCGGCGGCC
>JACMKJ010000473.1 GCA_014380155.1 Rhizobacter sp.
ACCGGCGACGTGCGCGGGTGGGTCGACACATGGATCACCGGGATGCGCCGGCGGCAGGCCTCGTTCACCACCTCGGCGGTGCCACCGGCGCCTTGCGCAGGCAACCCGTCCCACACGGCCAGCAGCACGTCGGACTCATCGAGCAAGGCGTGGCCGGCACGGCGGTAGGCCTGGGCTGAAAAGCCTGGCCGCCCGCTCAGCTCGGTGACGCGCGATGCACGCCCGAGCAACTCGCCGAACTGGGCGCGTGAAGCGGTACCGGTGAAGTCGCGCACGTAGGTGTCGCGCGCAAAGGGCAGCACGGCGTGCAAGGCGTAGCCGGCGTCGAGGGCCAACTGGGCTACGTGGCGGTCAGCGCCTTCGGCCAAGCCCGAGAGCAAGGCGAGCGCAGGCGTGCGCGCGGCCGCCGCGATCTGTGCCAGAAATGGCCGAACCTGCGGCGTCAAGCGGTCGAGCTGGCGCTGCGAAATGCGATTCAAACGATGCCCCGTCACACCGATGTTCAGACTGCGGGTTGCTCTTTGTGGCAACAAGATCGCCTCCCTGGCTGGTCGGGCCGGATCAGTCCAGCTTGTCTTTGGTGATCGCGAATCCCGACGCCCCAAGCATAGAGGACGCCGAAGGCTTTTCAGCGCTTTGCGGCGCCGAAGCGGGTGTCGCCTCGACATGCGTCACAGGCTTGGCCGCGCCGGTCAACGCCACCAGCAGCAAGGCCAGCAGTACAACCGCCGACAGCAGCGCTGCAGCGACAAGAACAACTCGGGTGGTGATGATGCGGCTCCCTCATGTGACCGTGCCGCACTGTCGGGCGAGGTGTCCACCGGCGTCCTGAAAAAGACCTGAATCGTTCTGAAAGCACGCTGCAGCGACGGGTGTCTCGCCTTCGACAGCGCGTTGCCACACCGCGCCCTATCATCGATCGCATGAGTGACAACCCCTACGTCGTGCGGCGCGAAAGCCGCAGTGAGTTCATCCCCGTTCGTGGCCTCCAGTACCACCTGCGCCACTGGGGCGACGCCAGCCTGGTGACGCCCGAGCGCCCACCGCTGGTGATGATGCACGGCTGGATGGACGTGGGCGCGTCGTTCCAGTTCGTGGTCGACGCGCTGGCTGATGACCGATATGTGGTCGCCCCCGACTGGCGCGGCTTCGGCCTCACCGACACCCCGCAAGAAGACAGCTACTGGATGGCCGACTACGTGGGCGACCTGGATGCGATCGTCGAAGCCACGTTGAAGCCCTTTCCCGGCGTGACGCAGATCGACCTGGTCGGCCACAGCATGGGTGGCAACGTGGTGATGCTCTATGCCGGTGTGCGGCCGGCGCTGGTTCGCCGGCTGGTCAACCTCGAAGGCTTCGGCATGCCGGCCACCGTGCCCACGCTCGCGCCCAAGCGCTACGCGATGTGGCTCGACGAGCTGAAAGAGCCGGTCGAGATTCGCCCCTACAAGAGCGTGGACGCCGTGGCCGCGCGGCTGCGCAAGACCAACCCGCTGCTGCCGGCCGACCGCGCTGCCTGGCTGGCGAACCACTGGGCCAGGCAAGACGAAAACGGCCTGTGGCAGATCCTCGGCGACCCGGCGCACAAGCGCAGCAACCCCTTGCTGTACCAGGTCGACGAGGTGCTGGCTTGCTGGAAGCAGATCACCGCACCGGTGCTGTGGGTCGAAGGCGACCAGACCGACGTGGGCAAATGGTGGGGCGGGCGCTACAGCAAGGCCCAATTCCACGAGCGGCTGAAGGTGGTGGCCCGCCACGAGACGCACATGCTCTCGCCGGCCGGCCACATGCTGCACCACGACCAACCCGAGGCGCTGGCCCGGCGGCTGGAGGCTTTTTTAGCGGGGTGAACGACGTGCGCGTGAAATAATGGCGGGCTTCAAAGAATGGAACCGCATCATGGACGTCGAACACATCAATGCCATTGGCAACTCCCTGGCCGACCTGACGAAGCGCACGGTCGACCTCCGGGGGTATCTTTGACTACGATCGCAAAGCTCTAAGACTCAACGAAGTCAACGCCGCGCTCGAGAACCCCAAGGTCTGGGACGAGCCGAAACGCGCGCAGGAACTGGGGCGCGAGAAGCGCACGCTCGAAACCGTGGTCGAGACCATCAACCACCTCACGAGCAATTTGGCCGACAACACCGAGCTCTACGACATGGCCAAGGAAGAAGGCGACTTCGACTCGCTGCTGGCCATCGAGGTGGAAGCCAACAAGCTCGACACCACCGTCAAAGACCTCGAATTCCGCCGGATGTTCAACAACCCGGCCGACCCGCTCAACTGCTTCATCGACATCCAGGCCGGCGCTGGTGGCACCGAAGCCTGCGACTGGGCCAGCATGCTCTTGCGCCAGTACCTCAAGTACGCCGAGCGCAAGGGCTTCAAGACCACCGTCGAAGATGAAACCGCCGGCGACACGGCGGGCATCAAGAGCGCGACGATCAAGATCGA
>JACMKJ010000474.1 GCA_014380155.1 Rhizobacter sp.
CAGCAGCTCTACCGCTGTGGCAACACCTACAGCCAGACTCCTTGCGCACCCGATGCTGCGTCGGCCCGCATTTCGGCCGGGGCCGCCCCTGCACCAGCGCCCGGAGCGGTGGGCAAGGACGTCTGCGCGACCGACGGCGTGGCCCGGATGAACTTCCCCGACCCCGAGAGCACGCGCATCCGCTCGGTCACCAAGGCGGGCGCCGAAGTCATTCAATACGCGGGCAAGCCGATGGCGGCGCGCAAGTACCAACTGGCCATCAACACCAAGGACCATGCCGGCGCCTACACCGGCGACCGGGTTTACCTGTGTTACCTGAGTGAAGACGAACGGCGTGTGCTCAAGGTCGACGCAATGCGGCCATAAGCCGTTGTTGCCGGGCCCGAGTATTGCAATAGACTCGCCCGTCGTTCGTCATCCACAAGGTGGCCCATGAATAAACTGTTTCGTTCCGCCTGCCATACCGTGGCAGCTTCGCTGGTGATGCTGGCACCCATCGGTGCATACGCTGCGACCACGCTCATCTACTGCTCCGAGGGCAGCCCCGAGGGTTTCGACCCCGGGCGCTACACCGCCGGCACCACCTTCAACGCCAGCTCTCAGCCGCTCTTCAACCGGCTGGTCGAGTTCGAGACCGGTGGCACCCGCCTGGTGCCCGGGCTGGCAGAGCGCTGGAGTGTCAGCTCCGACGGGCTGGTCTACACCTTCCATCTGCGCAAGGGCGTCAAGTTCCACAGCACCGAGTGGTTCAAGCCCACACGCGAGTTGAACGCCGACGACGTGGTCTTCACCTTCGACCGCATGGTCAACAAGGAGAATGCCTTTCAAAAGGCGGTGCCAGCGTCGTTCGAGTACGCCTCCGACATGGGCCTCGACACCAACATCGCCAAGCTCGACAAGCCCGATGCGATGACGGTGCGGTTCACGCTCAAGACCGTCGACGCCGCCTTTCTGGCCAACATGGCGATGGACTTCGCCTCTATCCATTCCGCCGAATACGCCGACAAGCTCTTGAAGGCCGGCACCGGCATCGAGCTCAACACCAAGCCGGTGGGCACCGGGCCCTTTGTGTTCAGGCGCTATGAAAAAGACGCGCAGATCCGCTACGTCGCCTTCGAGAGCTTTTGGGGTGGCAAGGCCAAGATCGACAACCTGATCTTTGCCATCACTGTCGACTCGGCGGTGCGTGCGCAGAAGCTCAAAGCCGGTGAGTGCCACATGTCGGCCTACCCGAAGCCGGCCGAGGTCGAGGTGCTCAAGAAAGACCCGAACCTCAAGCTGATGTCGCAGAACGGCCTCAACGTGGGCTACCTCTCGCTCAACGTCAAGCGCAAGCCCTTCGACAGCCTGGAGGTGCGCCAAGCCATCAACATGGCCATCAACAAGAAGTCGCTGGTCGATGCGGTCTACCAGGGCGCGGGTGCGGTGGCGGTGAACCCCATTCCGCCGACCATGTGGTCATACAACCGCGCGGTCAAGGACTATGAATACAACCCCGCCAAGGCGCGTGCGTTGCTGGCCAAGGCGGGCTACCCCAACGGCTTCGAAACCAAGCTGTGGGCCTTGCCGGTGCAGCGGCCCTACAACCCCAACGGCGCGCAGGCGGCCGAGCTGATCCAGGCCGACCTGGCGCAGGTGGGTATCAAGGCGCAGATCGTCAAGTACGAATGGGCCGAGTACCTCAAGCGCGCCAAGGCCGGCGAGAGCGACATCGGCATGTTCGGCTGGACGGGCGACAACGGCGACCCCGACAACTTCATGGCCACGCTGCTCGGCTGCGCGGCCGTGGGCGGCTCCAACTACGGCCAGTGGTGCGACAAGGAATACGACGGCCTGATCCAGCAGGCCAAGCAGACCTCCGACCAGAGCGCACGCACCAAGCTCTACGAGAAGGCCCAAGTGGTCTTCAAGCGTGAAGCACCCTGGGTGCCGATGGCGCACTCGGTGGTCTACCAACCGATGCGCAAGAACGTCGAGGGCTACAAGATGAGCCCCTTCGGCTCGGTGCAGTTCTACGGCGTGAGCCTCAAGTAAACCGGGTGCCCATTGGCCGCGCACCCGTTCTGGGTGCGCGTCATTCGTCTCTTCCAGAGGTTCTCATGCGATTGCGCACCCTTGTGATGGCCGTGCTCCTGATGCACGCCGGCCTGGCCTGTGCCCAGACCCTCGGCTCGGGCATCGACCGCAGCGGTTTCGATGCCAGCGTGCGGCCGCAAGACGACCTGTTCCTGGCCGCCAACGGGCAGTGGGTCAAGAACACGCCCATCCCGCCCGACAAGTCGGCATATGGCCTGTTCCAGGAGCTGGGCGACCGGGCTGACGCGCGGGTTCGCGCCATCTGCGAAGAGCTGGGCCGCAGCAGTGCCACCCCCGGGAGCGTGGAGCAGAAGGTCGGCGCCTATTACCGCAGCTACCTCGACGTGGCCGCGATCGACGCCGTCGGGCTGGCCCCGCTCGCGCCCGCGCTGGCCGAGATCGATGCGATCACCAGCCAGGCCGGCCTGGCCGAGCTGTGGGGCCGCTGGCAAGGCGTGGTGAGCGCCCCCATCACGGCGGCCGTGGGGGCGGATCCGAAGGAGCCGCGCATCAACCGGGTTGCGGCCGTGCAGTCGGGCCTCGGCCTGCCCGACCGCGCGTACTACCTCGACGGCAAGGACAGTTTTGTGCGTGCGCGAGCGGCTTACCTTGTCTACCTCGAAACGCTGCTGCGCCTGAGCGGTGACGACCGGGCCGCCGCGCACGCGCAGGCCGTGATGGCGCTCGAAACCGAACTGGCACGGGTGCAGTGGAACAAGATCGACAGCCAGGACGCGCTCAAGACCTACAACCCGATGACGCTGCCCGCACTGGCCCGCCGTGCACCGGGCCTGGACTGGGCCGCGTACTTCCGGGCTGCGGCCATCCCGACGATCGACCGCCTGTCGGTGCAACAACCCAGCTATGCCACCGCGTTGGGTCGCCTGGTGCAGCGCACGCCGCTGGCCACCTGGCAGCTGTACCAGCGAGTGCGCCTGTTGGATGCCAGCGCCTCGGTCTTGCCGAAGCCCTGGCGCGAGGCCCAGTTCGCCCTGCGCGGCAAGGCCTTGCGCGGGCAGGAGCAAGACAAGCCGCGCTGGCAGCACGCCACCGCGGCGATCGACGTGGCGCTGGGCGAAGCGGTGGGGCAGGTCTACGTGGCGCGCCACTTTCCGCCTGAGGCCAAGCGGCGCATGCAGGAGCTCGTGGCCAACCTCTTCACGGCCTACGGCCAATCGATCGACAAGCTCGCGTGGATGACGCCGTCCACCAAACGGCGCGCCCGCGACAAGCTCGGCAAGTACCTGGTCAAGATCGGCTACCCCGATGTCTGGCGCGATTACGCGGCCCTCGAAGTTGGCGATGGCGATGCCTGGGGCAACCTGGTGCGCGCCGGTCGCTTCGAGCACGAGCGCCTGGCCCGGCAAGTGGGCCTGCCGGTTGATCGCAACGAGTGGTACATGACGCCGCAGACCGTCAACGCGTACTACAACCCGAGCGCCAACGAGATCGTGTTCCCGGCCGCCATCCTCGACGCGCCGCTGTTCGACATGAACGCCGACGACGCCGTCAACTACGGCGCCACCGGTGCCACCATCGGCCACGAGATCAGCCACGGCTTCGACGACCAGGGCAGCCAGTACGACGGTGACGGCAAGCTGCAGAACTGGTGGACACGCGCCGACCGCAAGGCCTTCGACGCCCTCGGTGCGCGCCTGGCCAAGCAGTTCGACGCCTACGAGCCCGTGCCCGGCCACAAGGTCAACGGCCGCCTGACCCTGGGTGAAAACATCGCCGACCTGTCGGGCCTTGAGATCGCCTACAAGGCCTGGCGCCTGTCGCTCAAGGGCAAGGAGCCGCCGGTGATCGATGGCTTGACCGGCGACCAGCGCTTCTTCATGGGCTGGTCGATCTCGTGGCGCGAGAAGATGCGCGACGCCCGTTTGATCGAGCAGCTGATCTCCGACCCCCATGCGCCGGCCGACACCCGCGCCAATGGCTCGGTGGTCAACCTCGATGCCTTCCACGAGACCTTTGGCACCCGACCCGGTGACCGCCTGTACAAACCGCGCGACCAACGCATCCGCATCTGGTAGCTGCGTTGTCGGCACTTGAGGCACTACATTGATTGCCTCCCGCCTTCCCGCTTTACCCCGCCGGCTCAGCTCATGAAAAAAACCTACCCCTTGTCGCGGCTCCTGTTGCTGGCCTTGTGTTTTTCCGGGGCCACCCAGGCTGCCGGCACCTTGACCGTTTGCACCGAAGCCTCGCCCGATGGCTTTGACATTGCGCAGTACGAGTCGAGCGTCACCAACGACGCCGCCGGCCGCACGATCTACGACCAGTTGCTCGGCTTCAAGCCTGGCACCACCGAGATCCAGCCCGGCGTGGTTGAAAAATGGCAGGTCAGCGCCGATGGCCAGGTCTACACACTGCAGTTGCGCCGCGGCGTGAAGTTCCACACAACCCCCTGGTTCAAGCCCACGCGCGACCTCAACGCCGACGACGTGCTGTGGTCCATCAACCGCATGCGCGACAAGAAGCACCCCGCCCACGCCGCCGCCAAGAACGGCTACGTGTACTGGGAAGGCATGGGCATGACGCAGCTCATCAAGTCGGTCGAGAAGGTCGATGCGGGCACGGTTCGCATCACGCTCGCGCGGGCCGAGGCGCCGTTTCTGGCCGGTCTTGCGATGGAGGCCATCGGCTCGGTGTTTTCGGCCGAATACGGTGAGCAGCTTCAGAAGGCCCGCAAGCTCGACCAGCTCAACACCCAGCCGGTGGGCAGCGGCCCCTTCGTCTTCAAAAGCTACCAGAAGGACGCCGTCATCCGATACACCGCGAACACCGCCTACTGGGGCGGCGCGCCGAAGATCGACAACCTCATCTTCGCCATCACCCTCGACCCCAACGTTCGGGTGCAGCGCCTGAAAGCCGGCGAGTGCCTGGTGGGCAGCAACATGAAGCCCGAGACGGTGAGCACCTTCGACAAGGACCCCAACGTCAAGGTGGTGCGCAACAACCCGCTGCTCACCGGCTACATCGCGCTCAACACCCAGCGCCGCTTTCTCTCTGATCGTCGATTCCGCGAGGCGCTCTGGCTGGCCTTCGACAAGAAGACCTACGTGGCCTCGGTCTACGGCGGCAACGCCACGCCAGCGGCCAGCCTGTTGCCGCCGCCCATGTGGAGCCACGACAAGAGCCTGCCCGAGCGCAGCGACCTCGAGCGTGCCAAGCAGCTGGTCAAGGCGAGTGGCTACGACGGTACCGAGCTCGCCCTGTTCACCCGTATCGGCGGCGCGATCGACGGCAAGCGCGCAGCCGAGCTGATGCAGGCCGACTGGGCGCGCATCGGCGTCAAGGTCAAGGTGCAGATGATCGAGTGGGGCGAGATGCTCAAGCGCACCGGCCGTGGCGAGCACGACATCACCTTCATCAACTGGGCCGGCGACAACGGCGACCCCGACAACTTCCTCACCCCCAACCTCAGCTGCGCCGCCGTGGCCAGCGGTGGCAACAAGAGCCAGTGGTGCCACAAGGGCTTCGACGAGCTGCTCGACGCCGCCCGCAAGACGGTCGACGCCAAGAAGCGCACCGAGCTGTATGTGAAAGCGCAGAAGTTGATCTATGACGAGGTGCCGGTGATCCCGACCGTCTACCCGGTCAACATGACCGCCATCAACAAGCGGGTGGAGGGCATGGTGCCCAACCCGTTTGCGCACAACGATTTCCGTGCAGTGAGCGTCAAATGAAGTGGCCTGCTCTGGTGGTGACTCTGATGGTGATGGGTGCCTGGTCGCTGGCCTCGGCCGCGCAGGCGGCGGGCAGCCTGACCTACTGCGCCGATGCCGCGCCCGAGGGCTTTGACATCGCGCAGTACGAGACGGTGGCCACCAACGACGCGTCTGGCCTGGTCTTGTACGACACGCTGCTCAAGATGAAGCGCGGCAGCACCGAGCTGATGCCCGGGCTGGCCGAGCGCTGGGATATCAGCGCCGATGGACTGGCCTACACGCTGCATTTGCGCCGCGGCGTGAAGTTCCACACCACCCCCTGGTTCAAGCCCACGCGCGACTTCAACGCCGACGACGTGCTGTGGTCGATCAACCGCATCAACGACAAGACCCACCCCGCGCACGGCGCCGCCAAAAACGGCTACCCCTACTGGGCGGGCATGAGCATGAATTCGCTCATCAAGGCGGTGCGCAAGATCGATGAGCACACGGTGCGCATCGAGCTCGCCCGCGCCGAAGCCCCGTTCCTGGCCAACCTGACCATGGAGGCGATTGCATCGGTGCACTCAGCCGAGTACGCGGCGCAGTTGCAGAAGGCCGGCAAGCTCGAGCAGCTGAACATGCAGCCGGTGGGCACCGGGCCCTTCGTGTTCAAGAGCTACCAGAAGGATGCGGTGGTGCGCTACGGCATCCACACCGCCTACTGGGGCAGCCCGGCGAAGGCGGAGCTGATCTTTGCCATCACGCCCGACCCGAGCGTGCGCATCCAGCGGCTCAAGGCCGGCGAATGCCTGGTGGCCGAGGTGGGTGGTGACAACGCCCGCACGTTCGACGCCGACCCGCGTGTGGCCATCGTGCGCAGCCAGCCGCTGACCACCAGCTACATCGCACCGAATACCACCCATCGATTTTTGTCTGACAAGCGCTTCCGCCAGGCCTTGTCGCTCGCCATCGACCGCACGACTTTCGTGCAGGCCGTCTACGGCGGGCACGCGGTGCCTGCGGGCAGCTTTCTGCCGCCGGGCATCTGGAGCCATGACGCCACCTTGAAGAACCCGCTGGACGTTGAAAAGGCCAAACAACTCGTCAAGGCTTCGGGCTACGACGGCAGCGAGCTGAACCTGTACGCGACGGCGCGCAGCAGCGACATCAAGCGCGGTGTCGAGCTGCTGCAAGCCGATTGGGCCAAGGTGGGTGTGAAGGTGAAGGTGCAGTTGATGGAGCTGGGCGAGCTGTACAAGCGCACCGGCAAGGGTGAGCACGACCTGGCCTTGCTGAGCTGGTTCAGCGACAACGGCGACCCCGATAACTTCTTCACCCCCAACCTCAGCTGCGCAGCGGCGGTGGGTGGTGGCAACAAGGCCCAGTGGTGCCACAAGCCCTTCGACGAGCTGCTGGCCGCGGCACGCGCCACACCCGACCAGCGCAAGCGCGCTGAGCTGTACGTCCAGGCGCAGCGCCTGCTGCATGCCGAGACCGGCACGATCCCGCTGGCCAACAAGCAACAGCTGCATGGCGTGAACAAGCGGGTCAGCGGCTTTATAGCCACCCCATTTGGCGGCAGCGATTTCCGATCCGCACAGGTGGACTGATGCTCGGCTTCATCCTGCGCCGCCTGGCGCTCGTCATCCCCACCTTCCTAGGCATCACGCTGCTGGCTTTTTCGCTCATTCACCTGATCCCCGGTGACCCGGTTCAGGTGATGGCGGGCGAGCGCCGGCTCGACCCGGCGTTTCATGCCGAGGTGTTGCAACGCCTGGGCCTGGATCGGCCGCTGTGGGAGCAGTACGCAGCCTACTTGTGGAAAGCGCTGCACTTGAACCTGGGCGAATCGTTTGTCACCCACGAGGCGGTGTGGAGCGAGTTTCTGAAGCTCTTTCCGGCCACGCTGGAGCTGTCGGTCTGCGCCTTGTTTCTGGCGGTGGTGATCGGTGTGCTGGCGGGTGTGCTGGCCGCCATCAAGCGCGGCACGGTGCTCGACCATGGCGTGATGGGACTGTCGCTCACCGGTTTTTCGATGCCCATCTTCTGGTGGGGCCTGCTGCTCATCATGTTTTGTTCGGTCTATATGCGCGAATGGGCGCCGGCCTGGGCGCTGCCGGTGTCAGGCCGGCTGGCGCTCGAGTTCGACATCGCCCCGCGCACCGGCTTCATGCTGATCGACACCTGGTTGTCGGGCGAGCCGGGGGCGTTCAAGTCGGCGCTGTCGCACCTGGTGTTGCCATCCATCGTGCTGGGCACAGTGCCGCTGGCGGTGATCGCGCGCATGACGCGCTCGTCGATGCTCGAAGTGCTGCGTGAAGACTATGTGCGCACTGCGCGTGCCAAGGGCCTGTCGCCGGCGCGGGTGGTGTTCGTGCATGCACTGCGCAACGCGCTGGTGCCGGTGATCACCGTGATCGGCCTGCTGGTGGGCACCTTGCTCGGTGGCGCGGTGCTCACTGAGACCATCTTCTCCTGGCCGGGCGTGGGCAAGTGGCTGATCGATGCCATCAGCCGGCGTGATTACCCTGTGGTGCAAGGCGGCATCTTGATCGTGGCCACGTTGGTGATCGTGGTCAACCTGCTGGTCGACGTGATGTACGGCCTCATCAACCCACGCATTCGCCATGCGAAGTGAGCTGACATGAGTGCCGTCTTGCCCGTTGAAGAAGCTATCGCCGCGCCGCCCTCGTCGCTGGGCGATTTCTGGCGCCACTTTTCCGGCAACAAGGGTGCAGTGGCGGGGCTGGTGGTGTTCGTCTTCGTCATCTTGTGCGCGCTGCTGGCCGGCGTGCTCGCGCCGCACAGCCCGATCGAGCAGTACCGCGATGCCTTGCTCACGCCGCCGATGTGGGCCGAAGGCGGCAGCTCACGTTTCATCCTGGGCACCGACGACATCGGGCGCGACATGCTCTCGCGCCTGCTGCATGGTGCACGGCTGTCGCTGATGATCGGCTTCGTGGCGGTGCTGTTGTCGATGCTGCCGGGTGTGGCGCTGGGGCTCACGGCGGCTTTCTTCCCGCGCATCGGCCTGCTCATCTTGCGGCTGATGGACGTGATGCTCGCGCTGCCCAGCCTCTTGCTGGCGATTGCGGTGGTGGCCATCCTCGGCCCGGGCCTGGTCAACACCATGCTGGCGATTGCCATCGTCGCGGTGCCGAGCTACGTGCGCCTGGTGCGGGCCTCGGCCATGGCCGAGTTGACGCGCGACTACGTGGTGGCCTCGCGGCTGGCCGGTGCCGGCACCGCGCGGCTGATGTTCAACACCGTGCTGCCCAATTGCATGGCGCCTGTCATCGTGACGGCCACGCTCGGCTTTTCAGACGCGATCCTGGCCGCCGCAGCACTCGGTTTCCTGGGGCTCGGTGCACAGCCGCCCACGCCGGAGTGGGGCACCATGCTGGCCTCGGCGCGCGACTACATCGAGCGCGCCAACTGGGTCGTCACCTTCCCGGGCCTGGCGATCCTGGTTACCGTGCTCGCCATCAACCTGATGGGCGACGGGCTGCGTGATGCGCTCGACCCGCGCATGAAGAAACTCTGATGAGTCATCTCCTCGAAATCCGCAACCTCTCGGTGCACTTCGGCTCCTTTGCCGCCGTGCAAGGGGTCGACATCACGCTCGAGCGTGGCGAGCTGCTCGGCGTGGTCGGTGAATCGGGCTCGGGCAAGAGCGTGAGCATGCTGGCGTTGATGGGCCTGGTCGAAGCGCCGGGCCGGGTGAGCGCCGACGTGTTGCGTTTCGACGGACAGGACCTGCTGGCCCTGTCACCGCGTGAGCGCCGCCAGATCGTGGGCCGCGACATGGCCATGATCTTTCAAGACCCGATGAGCAGCCTGAACCCGAGCTACACCGTCGGCTTCCAGATCATCGAGACGCTCAAGGTGCACCAGAAGGGCCACAAGGCCGCGCTGCGCGAGCGTGCGCTCGAGCTGCTGAAGCTCGTCGAGATCCCCGACCCCGAAACCCGCCTCTCGGCCTACCCGCATCAGCTCTCGGGTGGCATGAGCCAGCGCGTGATGATCGCGATGGCGCTCGCCTGCGCGCCCAAGCTCTTGATCGCCGACGAGCCGACCACCGCGCTCGACGTGACCATCCAGGCCCAGGTGCTCGACTTGCTGGTGGCCTTGCAGCGCCAGCAAGACATGGCGCTCATCCTCATCACCCACGACCTGGCCTTGCTCGCCGAGCATGCGAAGCGCATTGCGGTGATGTATGCGAGCGAGGTGGTCGAGGTGCACACGGTGCCGGCGCTGTTCGAGCGGCCGCATCACCCGTACACCGAGGCGCTGCTCGCTTCGATCCCCGAACACAGCCGCGGTGCCCACCGCCTGCCCACGCTGGGCGGGGTGGTGCCTGGGCTGAACGAGCGGGCGACTGCGTGCCTGTTGTCACCTCGCTGCCCGCGCGTGCGCGACGCGTGCCGCGCCAGCCACCCCGAGCTGCAGCCTCTGCCCGACGGCAGCCAGGTGCGTTGCCTCTTCCCGCTCAACGTGACGCCATGACCGCCCCCTTGATCGAAGCACGCGAGCTGTCGCGCCACTACCAGGTGTCGCGCGGCTTCTTCAAACCTTCAGCCACGGTGAAGGCGCTCAATGGCGTGAGCTTTTCGCTTTCGGCCGGGCAGACCTTGGCGGTGGTGGGTGAGTCGGGCTGCGGCAAGTCCACACTCGCCCGCGCGCTCACGCTGATCGAAAAACCCACCAGCGGCAGCTTGCGGCTCGACGGATCTGACGTTGCCACCGCCAGCGCCGCGCAAACCCGCGCCTTGCGGCAGCGGGTGCAGATGGTGTTCCAGAACCCGTATGCCTCGCTCAACCCGCGCAAGCGCATCGTGCAGATGCTCGACGAGCCCTTGCTGTTGAACACCTCGCTGTCACGTGTCGAGCGCCGCGAGCGCATCGTCGAGATGCTGGCCCAGGTGGGCCTGCGCTCCGAGCATGCGCAACGTTACCCGCACATGTTTTCAGGTGGCCAGCGCCAGCGCATTGCGATTGCGCGGGCGATGATGTTGCAGCCCGGTTTGCTGGTGGCCGACGAGCCCACCTCGGCGCTCGACGTCTCGATCCAGGCGCAGATCCTGAACCTGTTCATGGACATTCAAGAGCGCACGCAGATCGCCTATGTGTTCATCTCGCACAACCTGAGCGTGGTCGAGCACATCGCCGAGCGGGTGATGGTGATGTACCTCGGCCGCGTGGTCGAGTTTGCGCCCAAGGCCGCGCTGTTTGCGCAGCCGCTGCACCCTTACACGCGCGCGCTGCTGTCTGCCACGCCGAGCATCGACCCGGCGCGCCGCGCCCACAAGATCCGCATCGTGGGTGAGTTGCCGTCACCGCTCAACCCGCCTTCGGGCTGCGCCTTTCACAAGCGTTGCCCTTATGCGCAAGCCCGCTGCAGCGAAGAGGTGCCGCAGCTGCGCATCGTCGACCGGCGCGAAGTGGCATGCCATTACGCCGAAGCGGTCGCTGAGGGTGGTGCTATACAGCGGGCATGAACAAGGCCTTCACCAAGGAACCCGAAGGGGACGACGATGACGAGGAAGGGGTCGTTGCTTCTGCGATTCCGCCCGGGACACGCAACTACCTCACCCCCGAGGGCTACAAGCGTCTGCGCGAAGAGCTGATGACGCTGCTCGACGAGGAGCGGCCGAAGATCGTCGAGGTGGTCTCGTGGGCGGCCAAGAACGGCGACCGCTCGGAAAACGGCGACTACCTCTATGGCAAGAAGCGCCTGCGCGAGATCGACCGCCGCATTCGCTTTCTGACCAAGCGCCTCGACATCGCCGAGGTGGCCGACCCTTCCATCCACCATGGCAGCGACCAGGTGTTTTTCGGGGCCACCGTGACCTACGAAAACTCGCGCGGTGAAGAGCGCACCATCACCATCAAGGGCATCGACGAGGTCGACAACCTGCAGGGCGAGGTGAGCTGGATCTCGCCGATCGCGCGGGCCTTGTTGAAGTCGCGGGTCGGCGACGAGGTGTCTCTGATGACGCCGGGTGGGCTGGAGAAGCTGGAGGTGGTCGATGTGACCTACCCCTCGCCCAGCCCTAAGGCTTGACGCGGACGACCCTCAGCACAGCTGGGGCGCGGCGCAGTGTGCGCATCACATCGGCCAGGTGCAGACGGTCTCGCACGCTCACGAGCAGGCGCAGCTCGGTGGTTTCGGACGCGGGCTCGTCGTCCATGTCGATGTGGGTAATGTCGGCTTCGGCCGAGCTCACCGCGGAAGCCACCTGGGCCAGCACGCCCTTGCCGTTTTTCAGCAGCAGCGTCACGCCGGTTTCGAAGGCGCGGGAGGGTTCTTCGGCCCAGTCGACCGTGATCCAACGCTCGCTGTCTCGCTCGAACAGGCGCTTGCCGACGCTGCACTCGGCGGTGTGCACCAGCAGGCCTTCGCCGCGGCCGAGGTAGCCCACGATGTCGTCACCGGGGATGGGGCGGCAACAGGGCGCCATCTGCACCGAGGCGCCTTCGGTGCCGTCGATCACCACCAGGCCCTGTGTCGGCGTGGCGTCGTCTTCGGCGGCGTAGCGGCCCATGGTCAGCGTGAGGGCGTCGGGCTTGGCGCCGCGCTCCAACATGAGCTGCGCGAGGCGCTTGGCCACGATGATGGCGATCTTGCGGCCGAGGCCGATGTCGGTGAGCAGGTCGGCGCGAGTGCGGTTGCCGCTCCATTTGGTGAGCGCCTGCCAGTAAGCGGCTGCCGGGGCGTCGCTCGGGTCACTGTCGGGAAGAGTGAGTCCTTCGGCTCGCAGCGCCTGGGCCAGCAACTTCTCGCCGAGCTGCTGCGACTCTTCCTGCTCCATATTCTTGAGGTAGTGCCGGATTTTCGAGCGCGCCCGGCCAGTGCGCACGAAATTGAGCCAGCCCGGGTTGGGCCGCGCGCCTGGTGCCGTGACCACCTCGACCACGTCACCGCTGCGCAGCTCGGTTCGCAAGGCGACCGGGTCGCCATTGACCTTGGCCGCCACACAGTGGTCGCCCACGTCGGAGTGGATGGCGTAGGCAAAGTCGACCGGTGTGGCGCCGC
This sequence comes from Rhizobacter sp., assembly GCA_014380155.1. Classification (GTDB taxonomy): domain Bacteria; phylum Pseudomonadota; class Gammaproteobacteria; order Burkholderiales; family Burkholderiaceae_C; genus Rhizobacter. Next base: position 12,769 of record JACMKJ010000474.1, read on the forward strand.
GCGGCAGCGCCATGATCTTCGACTTGGGCGTGAACACGTAGACCGCGTCGGGGAAGAGATCAATCTTCACGTGCTCGAGAAACTCGCTCGCGTCGCGGGTTTCGTCTTGAATGTCGACCAGCGATTGCAGCCACAGCGCACCCAGGCGCTGCGCATCCTGCGCCTGGCCTTTGCCACCGACCTTGTACATCCAGTGCGCCGCAATGCCTTTTTCAGCCACCGCGTGCATGGGCTCGGTGCGGATCTGAAACTCCACCGCCGTGCCCAGCGGGCTCACCAGCGTGGTGTGCAGCGACTGGTAGCCGTTGGCCTTGGGGATGGCGATGTAGTCCTTGAAGCGGCCCGGCAGCGGCTTGTAGAGCTGGTGCAGCGCGCCAAGCGCCAGATAACACTCGGGCAAGGTGTTGACCACGATGCGAAAGCCGAAGATGTCGTTCACCTGCGCAAAGCTCAGGTGCTTGTCGCGCATCTTGGCGTAGATGGAATACAACGTCTTCTCGCGACCGAAAACCTGCACCTTCTGCTTGGCGTCGGCAAAGGCCTTTTCCACCTCGTGCTGGATGCGGTCGACGATGTCGCGGCGGTAACCGCGCGCGCGCAGCACCGCTTTGGACAAGGCCGCATGCCGCCAGTGTTTCAGGTGCTGGAACGACAGCTCCTGCAGCTCGCGGTAGGTCTGGTTCAGGCCCAGGCGGTGCGCGATGGGCGCGTAGATGTCGAGTGTTTCGCGGGCGATGCGGATGCGTTTGGTCGCCACCATGGCGCCCATGGTGCGCATGTTGTGCAAGCGGTCGGCCAGCTTGATGAGGATCACGCGCACGTCGCGCGCCATCGCCAGCAGCATTTTGCGGAACGACTCGGCCTGAGATTCTTCCTTGGTCGAGAACTGCAGCTTGTCGAGCTTGGTGAGGCCGTCGACCAGGTCTGCGGTGGCGGCGCCAAAACGTTCGATCAGCTCGACCTTGGTCACCCCGCAGTCTTCCATTGCGTCGTGCATCAGCGCGGCCATGATGGCTTGGGCGTCGAGCTTCCATTCGGCGCACAGGCCGGCCACCGCGATGGGGTGGGTGATGTAAGGCTCGCCGCTGGCGCGGAACTGGCCGAGGTGGGCCTCGTCCGCGAAGCGGTAGGCCTCGCGCACGCGCTTGATGTCGGAGGCGTCGAGGTAGTCGAGCTTTTTGGTCAGCGTGGCGAATGAGGCTGCTGCCGCGTCACTCGTGGCCGCCGGCACAGCGGGCTCGCGCACGCGCCGGCCCACGCCGCTGGCAGCGTCGCGAATCCAGTTTGTGATGGGGCCGGCCATGCCCCGAATTTATCGCGGATCGTGCAAGACCTTGTTCGGGCGCACCAAAAGCAAACGGCCCCGAAGGGCCGTTGCGATTGAAGCTTGTCAGGTGAGTCTCAGATCGGCACCTTGCGCAGCATCTCGATGCCGACTTCGCCAGCGGCGATTTCGCGCAGCGCGGTTACGCCGGGCTTGTTCTTGGTTTCGATCTTCGGAGCGTGGCCCTGGCTCAGCATGCGGGCGCGGTAGGTGGCTGCGAGCACCAACTGGAAGCGGTTCGGGATCTTGACGAGACAGTCTTCGACGGTGATGCGGGCCATGGAG
>JACMKJ010000475.1 GCA_014380155.1 Rhizobacter sp.
AAGGAGTTCATGGTTCGCAACACCTACATCTTTCCGCCCGAGCCGAGCATGCGGGCGATCGGCGACATCATCGAGTACACGGCGAAGAACATGCCGAAGTTCAACTCGATCAGCATCTCGGGGTATCACATGCAGGAGGCCGGCGCCAACCAGGCGCTGGAGCTCGCCTTCACGCTGGCCGACGGCCGCGAGTACGTGAAGACGGCGCTGGCCAAGGGGCTCGACGTCGATGAATTTGCTGGCCGGCTGAGCTTCTTCTGGGCCATCGGCATGAACTTCTATCTGGAGGTGGCCAAGATGCGCGCGGCGCGGCTGCTGTGGTGGCAGATCATGAAGGAGTTCGAGCCCAAGAACGCCAAGAGCCTGATGCTGCGCACACATTGCCAGACCTCGGGTTGGAGCTTGACCGAACAGGACCCGTTCAACAACGTGGTGCGCACCACCATCGAGGCGATGGCAGCGGTGTTTGGCGGCACGCAAAGCCTGCACACCAACTCGTTCGATGAAGCGATCGCCTTGCCCACCGATTTTTCGGCCCGCATCGCCCGCAACACGCAGCTCATCATTCAAGAAGAGACGCACATTCCCAACGTGGTCGACCCCTGGGCGGGCAGCTACATGATGGAGAAGCTCACACAAGACATGGCCGACGCGGCCTGGGCCATCATCGAAGAGGTGAATGCGCTGGGCGGCATGACCAAGGCGGTGCAAAGCGGCTGGGCCAAGCTGAAGATCGAAGCGAGCGCGGCCGAGAAGCAGGCGCGCATCGACTCTGGCAAGGATGTGATCGTCGGCGTCAACAAATACAAGTTGGCGAAAGAAGACCCGATCGAGAGCCGCGACATCGACAACCATGCAGTGCGCGACAACCAGGTGGCGCGTTTGCAGGCCATTCGCGCTACCCGCGACGGCCAGGCCGTGCAGGCCGCGCTTGACGCGCTGACACGTTGCGCTGAAAGTGGCGCGGGAAATTTGTTCGATCTCTCCATCAAGGCGGTGCGGGTGCGCGCCACGGTGGGCGAGGTGAGCGATGCGCTCGAAAAGGTCTGGGGGCGCCACCGCGCCGACACACAAAAGGTGACCGGCGTGTATGCAGCTGCCTACGACAGTGCCGAGGGTTGGGAGCAGCTCCAGCGCGAGATTGCCGAATTCGCCGAGGCGCAGGGCCGCCGGCCGCGCGTGATGATCGCCAAACTCGGCCAAGACGGTCACGACCGGGGCGCGAAGGTGGTGGCGACAGCGTTCGCAGACTTGGGCTTCGACGTCGACATGGGCCCGCTGTTCCAGACCGCCGAAGAGTGCGCCCGCCAGGCCATCGAGAACGACGTGCACGCGGTCGGCGTGAGCACGCTCGCCGCCGGCCACAAGACGCTGGTGCCGGCGATCATCGAGTCACTCAAGGCGCAAGGCGCCGACGACATCATCGTCTTCGTCGGGGGTGTGATTCCGCGGCAGGACTACGACTTCTTGTACGAAGCTGGCGTGAAAGGCATCTACGGCCCCGGCACGCCGATCCCGGCGAGCGCGAAAGACGTGCTCGAGCAGATCAAGGCCCAAGTCGCCAAGGCCTGAACTGCCGTGGATCAACCCTTGGTCGACCAGGCCTTGTTCGATGGCGTGCGCTGCGCAGACCGCCGCGCGCTGGCCAAGGCCATCACCCTGCTCGAATCGACACGCGGCGACCACCGCGTGCGGGCCGACGCACTGCTCAACGCGCTGCTGCCGCACACCGGCAACGCGCTGCGCCTGGGCATCTCGGGTGTGCCCGGCGTCGGTAAATCCACTTTCATCGAAGCGCTGGGCCTCTCGCTGATCGACAAGGGCCACAAGGTCGCCGTGCTGACCATCGACCCTTCTTCCAGCGTCTCCGGCGGCTCCATCCTCGGTGACAAGACGCGCATGGAAAAGCTCTCGGTGAGCGACTCGGCCTACATCCGCCCCAGCCCCGCCTCGGGCACGCTCGGCGGCGTGGCCCAAAAAACGCGTGAGTCCATGCTGGTGTGCGAAGCCGCGGACTACAGCGTGGTGATCGTCGAAACCGTCGGCGTGGGCCAGAGCGAAACCGCGGTCGCCGGCATGACCGACCTCTTCGTGCTGATGCAATTGCCCAACGCGGGTGACGACCTGCAGGCCATCAAGCGCGGTGTGATGGAACTGGCCGACCTGGTCGTCATCAACAAGGCCGACATCGACCCCGACGCCGCGACCCGCGCCGAAGCGCAGATTGCCGGCGCCCTGCACCTCTTCAGCCGGCGCGGGCCGGCCGACCCGCTCGATTCGCGCGTGCTGCAACTCAGCGCACTCAAGTACCAAGGCATCACGGCCTTATGGGACAAGGTCGAGCGAATCGTGCAGCTGCGCCGCGCCAGCGGTGAGTTCGAATCGCGCCGCCAACATCCAGGCCATGCCTTGCTGTTGGACATCGTCCACACGACCCTGCAAGCCGATTTCCACCGCCACCCCGCCGTGCGCGAGGCCTTGCCCGAGGTGCTGCGCAGCGTCAACGACGCACGCA
>JACMKJ010000476.1 GCA_014380155.1 Rhizobacter sp.
ACTTGGGCGACGGCCGCACCGTCGCCCAAGAGAAAGTTGGCCTCGCGGTTCGGGTTGAGTGCATGCAGCACCGAGCTGTCGCCGGTGCCGGCGAGCTTCACGCCGTCAAGGCGAATCACGTCGCCATAGGCGCACACACCAGCTGGAACCAGCACCGTGCGGCCCAGGCGTTTGGCGGCCGCAATGGCGCGGGCGATGGCGTCGGTGTTGTCGAACCTGCCGTCGCACACCGCACCGAAGTCGGTGATGGCCACACTGGCGGGCGCCTGGGCAGGTGCGCTTGGGGTGGCTTCGTGCGAGGTCTCCACGTCAGCACCGCCACACGCGGTTTGCAGGACGATGGCTGCACTCATGCACAGTGCGGCTAAAGCCCGCGGGTGGTTCATCACATCTCCCTCGATTCTTCTCGGCGCTCTTTGCGAGCAGGTGCAGAATTGTCGAGCGCGGCCCTGGCTGGCGTATGCCCAAAGTTCACGCCAGCAACGATCCTTTCAATCAATCACAAGCTGCACCTTTCGGGGGCGCCGTCGTTATCATGGCCGCCCACCAAGCGCATTGCCGGGCTTGGCCCGGGCTCTCAACGGCTCGAAACTCGCTCACTTCCGAGCTCACTGTCCAAGGCCCCGTGAAAGACACCCTGCGCAAGCTGGCCGAGCTGGCCCTGACCCACCTGGCCAACTTTGCATTCCCTCTGGTTTTTGCCATCCTGTGCGGCCGCGTGCTGGGTCTGCACGATTTCGGCATCGTCTCCTTCTACACGGCGCTGACGGCCTTCCTGGGCGTGATCATCGAGTTCGGCTTCGACTGGCTGGGCATCCGCGAGGTGTCGCAGGCGGCCGATGACCCCGCACGGCAGCACCGCTTGTTGTGCAACGTCACGGCGGCCAAGCTGCTGATCGCAAGCCTGGTCGCCAGTGTCACCACCGGTTCGGTCTTGTGGTTTCGCGGCGTTGATCAATGGGTGCTCGTGTTACCGATGGTGGCCTACATGCTCGGCTTTGCGATGGACGTGGGCTGGTACCTGCGCGCGCTCGAACGCACCCGGGTGTTGCTGACCATCACCACGGCCATTCGCCTGTCGGCCATCGGCTTGTTGTGGGTGCTCGTGTCGCGCCCCGGTGACATGAGCGGCGCGCTCTGGACCTACGCCTTCGTGTCGGTCGCCACATCGGCCACCGCGTGGGTGGCGCTGAGCCACCGGCAACTCGCGCGCTTCGTGCGACCTCGGTGGTCGGTGATCGCAGGGCTCATGCGGCGCGCGTCGGCCATCGTGTTCGGCAACCTGAGCGGCGCGCTGCTCACCAATGGCGGCGTGGCCTTGCTCGGCATCACCGCCGACCCCGCCACGGTGGGCGCGGCCAACCTGGCACTGCGTGTGCGCATGGCCGGCCAGGCGGTGCTGCTGCCGATCAAGCAGCTCACCTTCGTGCGCCTGTCTGCACTGGCCCTCACGTCACCGGCGCAGGCGGTGCGTGTGGGGCGCATGTCCCTGGCCGCGTTGCTGGGTGTCGGCACGGTGATCGGCGTGGCGATCCTGTTTGCCGCCGAGTTCATCGTGCGCCAGGTCTTCCTGGGCGAGTACCCGGTGGCGGTCGGGCTGATCATGCTGCTTGGGTTGAGCGTGCCGCTCAACGCTGCGGCTGAACTGTTTGGCATGCAGTGCCTGATAGCCTTCGGCCAGGAGCGGTCTTACGCGATGGTGGTGGTGGTGGCCGCAGCCGTGTTCATCACGATGCTGCTGCTGGTGCCCACCGGAGCGCTGTCTTATGGCTGGGCCTTGCTGGCCGCCGAGGCGAGCCTGGCCCTGGTAGCAGGCTTGCGTCTGCGCGCGGTGCTCAAGAAGAAGCTGTAGCCGGAGCCAGCGCCTGCGCCACGGCGGCCTGCAAGCCAGCCTGGAACGAAGCCACCGAGAAGCGCTCGGCATTGGCCCGGCACGCGGCGGCCGTGCAGGGCGCGCCCGACTCGAAGCGGGTCACCGCGTCGATGATCGCGGGTACCGTCTGCTCGTGGAAGAACAGGCCGGTGCGTTGCGCGCCTTCGGTCACCACCGTCTCGGTGGCGCCACCGCGGCCAAACGCGATCACCGGCGTGCCACAGGCCTGCACCTCGACCGGCATGATCCCGAAGTCTTCTTCGGCTGCAAACACGAAGGCACGCGCGCGGCGCATGTGGTCGGCCAGCACGTCGGTGCCCTGGTAGCCGAGCACCGTGACGTTGGGTCCGGCGACTGCACGCACACGCTCGATCTCGGGCCCGTCGCCGATCATCACCAGGCGCTTGCCGGGCATCTTGGCGAAGGCTTCGGCGATCAACGGCATCTTCTTGTACGGCACCATGCGCGAGGCGGCCAGGTAGAAGTCTTCCTTGCGTTCCTGCAACTGGAACCGGTCGAGGTCGACCGGCGGGAAGATGACCTGTGCCTCGCGCCGATACACCTTGCGGATGCGCCGCGCGATGAAGGCCGAGTTGGCGATGAACACGTCGACGCCGTTGGCCGTGCGCAGGTCCCACAGGCGCATGTAGTGCAGCACCAGGCGCGCGATGGCGCCCTTGAAGCCCTTGGCCAGGCCGGACTCTTTCAGGTACTGGTGCTGCATGTCCCAGGCATACCGAATGGGCGAGTGCACGTAACTCACGTGCAGCTGGTCAGGGCCGGTGATCACGCCCTTGGCCACCGCATGGCTCGACGACACCACCAGGTCGTAGCCCGACAGGTCGAGCTGCTCGATGGCAAGTGGCATCAAGGGCAGGTACGACCTGAAGTGCTTGCGTGCCCCCGGCAGCCGCTGGATGAAGGTGGTGGTGGCGCGCTTGCCGAGCACGAAGCCGCGGTCCTCGTCTTTCAGGAAGTCGACCACGGTGAACAGGTCGGCTGCGGGGTAGACCTTCAGGATCTGCTCCACCACCCGCTCGCTGCCGGCGTAGGTGTCGAGCCATTCGTGCACCACGGCGACTTTCAGGGGCTTGCTCTGCATACTGCTCTGCATACTGCTCTGCATGTGTTTGTCAGGGGGAGGGTCATGCCAATCGCCGTTTCACGATGTCGTCGAACACCGCGCCGGCGCGGGCCCAGGTGAACTGCGCGGAGCGCGCGGCCCCGGCTGCGCGCAAGTCTGCACGCAAGCTCTCGGAGCCGAGCAAGCGCCGCAACTCGGTGGCCAGGGTGGTGGGGTCGTGCGGGTCACAGTAAAGCGCGGCTTCGCCACACACCTCGGGCATGGAGGCACACCGCGACACGATCACAGGGCAGGCGCAGGCCATGGCCTCCAGCGGCGGCAGGCCGAAACCTTCGTAGAACGAGGGAAACACAAAACACGAGGCGGCCTCGTAGAGCGCGCGCAGCTGGGCATCGCTCACGTAGCCGGTGCGCACGATGCCGGGGCCTGCGGCGGACGAGTCGGCAAACACCTTGCTGTTGCCGCCGCCCACGGCCACCAGGGGCACGGCGTTGTCGCCCAGCAGCGCCATCGCGGCGACCACCGCACCGAAGTTCTTGTTGGGCGAGAGGCTGCCGACCGCCAGCACGAAGGGCTTGCCTTCGAGGCCGAGGCGCTGCACCGTCGACGGGTCGGCGGCGTCGCGCAGGATGTGCTCACCGCTCTCGGGAATCACCTCGATGTCTTTGAGCGCGCGGCCAAAGTGTTGGCTCAACTCGCCGGCGCTGAAGGCCGACACGGTGGCCACCACGCGCGAGCGTTTCAGGGCGCTGCCGAGCATCAGCCGGTACCAGCTGCGAAAGGCGAGGCTGTAGTTGCCCGGGTTGGCCACGGTCGCGGCGTCGTGCACCACCACCATCTGCTGACGGCGCAGCGCGGGCGCGGTGTTGCACAGGTTCACGAGCGGCGCGTCGCCGGCTGCGCGCGGCAGGTCGAGCTGCTCCCACAGGTGGCCCTGGCGCTGGCCCACACGCAGCAGCTCGCTGCGGCTCGCGAAGGCGGGAGGGTTCACGAGCGGCGCATCGGGTGTCATCACGCGGGGCTTCGGTGCGTCGGCTGGCACGCTGGCGCTGTAGGCCTCCATCAGCTCGATGGCGAAACGATCCACGCCCGTCAGCGGGCGGGTGAGAAAGCGGCCGTTGATCAGAAGGCCGCTCATCGCAGCTCCACGCCGAGAGTGGGCGACTCTTCGGCCATCACCGACACGCGCCGGCCAGCCGAGGTGGAGGGCACCGACAACGCGCCCGCACCGATGCCGCGCAACACCACCCGGGCAGGGCTCGCCATGCCAGCGCTGGCCTCCACCTTGCCGAACCGTGCGCGCAGGTCGCGCACGTTTTCCAGCCACACCGCCGTGCGCGAGGCGCCACGCTCGGCGCAGGCTTCGAGCTCGACACCACTCACTTCGAGCATCTGCAAGTCCTTGGCATAGAGGCCGGTATTGTAGGCGTTGGTGACACGGCAGTCGTTCATCTGCACTTGTTCGCTG
>JACMKJ010000477.1 GCA_014380155.1 Rhizobacter sp.
CGCCACGGCAGCGGCCAGCGACGACCAGTGCGCGAGGTCGGCACCGGCGGCCAGCGACAAGCCAGCCGCCAGCGCAGCAAAGCCCAACAACAAACGGGCGGTCAACAACATGGGCATGACAAAAAGAGGGAGGACATCGACGCGACCAGGGTTTCGCGCAGGCCAAGCACCTGCTATCTCGGCTTACCGACTGTTTTTCGGCAGTAACGCGACTCACTTGAATCGCGGCGGCCCGCGTCGAGAAGCCGCGTTGTCAGTCCTTACAATCATGGCAATGACGCTCGTGCTGCTTACCGTGTTGGCACTGCTTGCCATGCTGGCTGCAGCGGCCGCCGTGGCCTGGGCTCTGCACCTGCAACGTGCACAACGCGAGCTGCAAAACGATCTGCAGAGCAGCCGAGCCCAGGCACAAGCCCTTGCCGGCACCCTCGACGTGTGGCAATGGCGCACCGACTCGCAACACCGGCTTGCCCTGCTGCGCCCACCCACATCAACCAGCGCGCACTGGCCCGCCCTCGAAGGCAAACCGCTGCTGTGGGAGCACTTCCAGTCTGACGACAACGCCGCCCTGCGTGCCCGTGTGCACAGCCATGCCACGATCGATGCGCTCGTGGTCTGGCACACCGCCAGCACCGCCAGCACCGGCGAGCGCCACGAGCTCGTGCTGCGCGGCGCCCCGCTGCTCGACATGGTGGGCCGTTTTGCCGGCCACACGGGCACGGCACGCGAGCTGGCGACCATGGCACCGGCGGCAGCCGCGCCCGTCTCGATTGAAGACGACAGCGGCGACCACGAGTCGTTCAGCTACACCGTCTCGCACGACCTGCGTGCGCCCATTCGGGTGGTCGAAGGTTTCACCAAGATCGTGAAAGAAGACTACGGCCGCCTGCTCGACCGCATCGGCAACGACCACCTCGACCGCGTGCTGGGCGCTGCCGCCCGCATGAACAGCATGATCGACTCGCTGCTCGCGCTGTCGCAGCTGTCATCGCGCCCGCTGACACGCCAACCGGTCAACCTGACTCAGCTCGTGGGCTACATCGTCGACGACCTGCGCCGCCAGTCGCCGGAGCGGCAGGTCGAGGTGTTCATCGAGCCCGGCATGCAGGTGCAGGGCGACGCCACCTTGTTGCGTGTGGCACTGGAAAACCTGCTGGGCAACGCCTGGAAGTACACCGGCAAATGCCGCGAGCCGCGCATCCGCTTCGAACGCACCGAACACGAGGGCCGCCCCGCCTTCAGCGTGCGCGACAACGGCGCGGGTTTCGACATGCGCTTCGCCGACCGCTTGTTTGGCGTGTTCCAACGCTTGCACAGCGCAAACGACTTTCAGGGCACGGGGGTTGGGCTGGCGTCAGTGCGGCGGATCATTCGCCGGCATGGGGGCGACATCTGGGCCGAAGGCGAAGTGGATCGCGGCGCCCGCTTCGTGTTTTGGCTGGGGCAGTGACCCGTCAGGCCTCACCCGGCTTCGACAGCAGCTCCACCGCATCCAGCAGCCGCTCTGCCTGCACCTGCAAAGGCCGCGATTCCGTCACCGCCAGGCGCTGCAAACGTTCGAACGCCGCCGCACGCGGCAACGAATAGCGGTGCATCAGCACCCCCACCGCCATGGCGATGGTCTGCGACATCACGTCGCCCGCCTGCGCAAGCGAGGTGTTGGCCGCATCGACCCCCTGGCGTTTGCTCAGTTGCGCAAACGCCGCTTCAACCGCCGGCACGATCTGGCGGATGTCGAGCGGCTTCACAAGGTAGGCCACCGCACCCAGCTCCTTGACCTGGGCCACGGTTTCGTCGTCTGAGAAGGCCGACAAGAACATGAAAGGCATCTGGCAGTACTCGCGCAGATAGGCCGCCACGTCGAAGCCGCTTTTGCCTTCCATGCGGATGTCGAGCAGCGCGAGGTCGGGTTTGTGGGCGCGGGCCAGCAGAATCGCGTCGTCACCGTTGTCGGCGTCGATGATCTCGTAGCCCGCTGCGGCGAGGCCGTGGGTCAGCGTGGCCAGCACAAGCCGGTCATCGTCGACCACGAGAATCTTGCCTTTTTGTGCCACGTGCCGTCTCCAACAGGTAGGCGCTCATTGTGGCCGAAACATCTCTCGGCGAAACACAAGCTTGTAAGCAGCCGATGGGTGGCTCACACCGGCTCGAGCCGCGTCACGCCTGGCGGCACCAGCGCAATGGTCGCCACCACATCGTCACCTTGCTGCTCGATGGTGAGGCTGGCACTGCGCCGCGGCAGCAAAGCGCGCACCAGCCCGAGGCCCGAGACCCCGCCCGGGAAACGCGACAGGCTGAAGCCTGGGGGCAGCAGCCCGCGGTTGGCCACGCCGATGCGAATGCTCGCCTCGCCACACACCAGGCTGCAGTGCACGGCCGACGGGTCGTCGATGGCAAAGCTGTGTTTGACGGCGTTGGTCAGCAGCTCGTTGATGCTGAGCGCGATCGGTATCGACTCGGCCTCGGGCAGGGCCCACAAGTGCGGCGCCGGCCCTTCTACCGTGAGCTGGATGGTGCGTCCGAAGGTGCGTTGCACTGAGCCGGTGATGGCCTCGAGCACGCTCTTCACTCGCAGCGGCCCGGTCACGCCCACCTGCAGGCCGTAGACCTGCGCGATCGCCTGCACCTGGCCCACCACCTCCGACATGGCCGCAGCCATCTCGGGCTTGCGCGCGCCGATTTGCTGCAGCAGGCCAGCCACACCTTGCAGGTTGTTCTTGATGCGGTGGTGCACTTCCTTCACCAGCATCTCGCGCTGCGCGATGGCCGCCTCGAAGCGTGCCTCTTGCGCGGCGCGCTGCTCGGTCACGTCGGTCGCCACCAGCAGCAGCTGGTCGGCGGGGGCGCCGGGCGACGCGAGCGGCAGGTAGCGTGCGTCCCACAGGCGGATCTCGCCATTCGCGTCGATGCGGTATTCGCGCTGCGTCACGTCACGCGCCGCCAGCGCCTGCGCCATGTCGCGGCGGCGCTGCTCGGCTACGGCAGGCGGGTACACCTCGTCGGGGGTGCGCCCGATCATCTGCGACGGTGAGGCCTCCGCACTGTGCGCCGCCAGCTGGTTGACCTGCAAGATGCGCAGGCTCTCGGCGTCGTACAAGGTGATGGCCAGCGGCGCCGCCTCGATCACCCGCTGCAAGGAAGCCTGCGCCTCGGCCGTGCGCGCCTCGGCCTGGCGGCGGCGCTCGATGTCGAGCAAGGCGTAGGTGAGCTGACGGCCGGTCGACTCGCGCCCGGTCACGACCGCATTGCCGACCACCCAGAACTCGCGCCCGTCACGCGCCTTGACCTTGCACTCGAAGGTTTCGGCCTGGCCTTCGACCAGCTCGTCGAGGTATTGCGTTTGCCTGAACGGGTGTTGCGCCCCCGGCGTGGCCACGGTACTCATGGGCAGGTTGATGAAGTCGGCCAGGTCACCGCCAAACATGCGCCGCGCCGAGCGGTTCATCCACTCGATGCCCATAGGGCCCACGGTGACGATGCCGACCAGCACCGAATCGAGGATCGCTCGCGTGCGCTCGGCCTGCAGCGCCACCGCCTGCTGCGCACGATGGCGGTCGTCGACGTTGACGTACGAGGCGATCATGCCCTCGTCGAGCTTGTCGGCGTTGACCGGCCGGGTGCTCACCTGCACCCAGATCAGGCTGCCGTCGCGGCGCCGCAGCTGCCGCTCGGCCAGCCAGTTGCCGTGCTGCTCCATTGATTGGCGCGTCACGCCGCGCAGCCGCAGGTACTCGGACTCGTTGGCATAGAGGGTCGAGGTGGCCAGGCCGTTCATCGCCTCGGGCGGGTTGCCGGTGAGTTCGGCCATGGCCTGGTTGGCGCGCTGGATGCGGTCGTTGCGAATGAAGGCAATGCCCACCTCCGACAAGCTGAACATCAGCTCGCGGTCGCGCGCCAGCGCCTCGAGTTCCATCTGTTGCGTCTTGAGCCGCGTGATGTCGGACAGCACCGCGATGGCCTCCGACGCATCACCCGCCGGCCCGGCTCGGCGCACAGTCAGCGCGCACCACACCCGCGCTTGGCCGGGCAGGTCGATGGCGATCTCGGTCTCGAACACCGTGTCGTGCTCCAGCGCCGCTTCGATGTCGGCGACCAGCCGCTGCGCATCGGGCTGTGCCTCGAACAGCTCATGCACTCCCGAGCCCACCACCTTGCCTGCATGAAAGCCGAGCAAGGCCTCGAAGCGACTGTTGCAGCGCACCAGCACCCGCCCGCGCAAGTAGGCAATGCCGGCGGTGGTGCTCTCCAGGATGGTGGTCATCTCGTGCAGCAGCATCTCGCTGCGCTGCTGCGATTGGTGCTGTTCGGTGATGTCGAGCGTGACCACCGAGGTGGTGCGTTTGCCCGAAGCCAGCGTGGCCGGCTCCACCCGCGTGAGCAACCAGCGTTGGCCAAGCTCGGGGTGGCGGATGGCATAGCGCACTTCGGCGCGTTGCGCGTGGCGCAGCGCCTGCTGCAAGCGCTCGTACTCGGGCAATGAGTCGGGCATCACCACGTCGCGGCGTATCGATTGCAGGGCCGCCGAAGCGGGTGCTTCACCCGGGCCGGGGGCGTGCGCGCTGCTGTGCTGAACCCAACCCGATGATTCCTGGAAGGTGGCGAGGCCCACACCGGCCGTGTCCATCAGCGCGCCAATCTGCATTTGCGCCAGGTCGCGCTCTTCTTCGGCGCTGCGGTCTTCCACCACCGCCATGAAGCGCAGCTGCTGGCTGGCGGTGCGGTAGCTGCGCACGGCCGAGCGCAGGCTGCGCAGGCTGCCGTCGGGCTGCATCACCCAGGCCTTCGCTTCTTCGGGGTTGGACCCGGGCTGAAGGCTGTCGAGTGGCCGGCCGTCTTGCCAGCACAGCAGCTTCTGCACGCCGGGCTCGGCTTCCGACATCAACACCGGCACCTGCCCCACCAGCGCTTCGAAGGCAGGGTTGGTGCGCACCAGCAGGCCTTGTTCGTCGAACAGCACCATGCCCACCGGGCTCAGGTCGAACCAGTCGTCGAGCTCGCGAGCAGAGCGGTCGGCACGCTCGCGCGCCACGTGTTCGGCGGTGCTGTCTTGGAGCACGGCGAGATAGCGCCGGTGACCTTGTTCGTCGACCCAGGCGCGCCAGGTGCTGCGGTACCAGCGTTCGCGCCCGTCGGCATGGAGCATGCGCCGCTCCATCAGTTGCTCGGGCTGGCCGGGGTGCGACATCTCCAGGATGCGGCCGCGGTACGCCTGGATCAGCTCGCGGTCTTCTTGCGGATGCAGCTCAACCGAGTCGCGACCGATCAGCTGCTCGGCGCTGAAGCCCGTGAAGTCGATAAAAGCCCGGTTGACCTGTTGAAGACGAAACTCGCTGTCTTGCAGGCAGGCGGGGAATGGCGACTCCCAGAACAAGCCCACGAGCTCGCTCGACATCGAAGGCGGCACGGTGACAGCCAGGTCGGCCGGATTGGGATCTGCCTCGGCGGCCAGTCGCAGGGCCCAGCGTTCGTTTTCAAGCGGTGACAGCGCCACGCTGAAACGGCGCCCGTCGGGCAGGGTGAGGTCGTCGGGCAAGGCCGGCGTTGCCGCGCCGCCGACCCGAGCCACACCCTTGGCACACACCCGCGAAACGGCGCCCACCAAGGTGTCGCCCAGCAGCGGCGTGAGCTGAGCCAGGGCAGCGCCGGCTTCCGCCCCCAAGAGACGCAAGGCCGCGACGTTGGCGAATGAAATGCGGGCACTGCGATCCAGCACCAGCACCGCGTCGGACAACACATCGAGAAATTGACGCAAGGCCTTGGGATCGAACATGGTCGTCAGCAGGACACCCCTCGGGCGAGGCGGCTTGAGTGTACGCAGCGCAACGCCTTGCCAACCAGTTCACACAATCGCCACTTTGCGTCGGCCACTCGGGCATTTTGTCCAACCCAGGCCGTCGTGGTGCGGAGACACTCACTTTCGTTGTTAACAGCAGCCCCGCTCCTCCCATGAACAACGTGCCCGCACGCCCCACCCGCATGGCTTCACGCGTGGCCACGCACACCTTGTTCGCTGCCTTGGCCATGCTCGGCGCGTGCGGTGGCAGCGGCGGCGGAGACGCCAGCCCATCGCCCCGACATTATCCTCGACCTGTTCCGGGCGACGCGCCCCGACAATGGCGGCGGTGACGGCGGGGTGTCGCAGAGTCCAGGCGATAGCCATCTGCCCGACGGTTTTGCCGTTGCGTTCGGCA
>JACMKJ010000478.1 GCA_014380155.1 Rhizobacter sp.
ACGACGCCGGCGGCGTCGCCGGCCAGCACCACGTCGCGGCCGTTGTCCCAGCGCGGCAGCGGCTTCATCGGGATCGGTGCGCCTTCGCGGCGCAAGGTCTGCGCATCGACCAAGCCGGCGGCCGTGCGCAGGCGGCCCACGGCGCCGCGCAGCGAGAAGCCCTTGTCGGCGCTGCCGGTGCCCACGCTCATGGTGTCGCCGTGCGGAAAGACCCAGCCGTAAAAATCGGGTGAGAGCGTGCCGCGGTAATAAACGTCGCAGCGCGAGGCGTCGAAACCGGCCGGCAGCGCTTCAGGCGTGCGCAAGATCTCGTGGTACGCAAACACATACCGCGTGCGCTCGGCGCCCGGCACCGTCTGGCGAGCCACCTCGGAACGCGCACCGTCAGCGCCGACGATGGCGCGTGCGCGCACGTGGGCAGAGACCTCGCGCTTCATGCCGGGCCCGTCGGCGATACGCGCCTTGAAGTGCACCACGCTCACACCGTCGGCATCGCGCGTGATGCGCTCGAAGCTGCCCACGCGACGCAACGCACCGGCATCCGCGGCGCGGCAGCGCAACCACTCGTCGAACTGGTCGCGGTTGACCATGCCGACGAAGCCGTTGTCGATGGGAATGTCGACCCGCACGTCCTTGGGCGAGACCATGCGTGCCGCGGTGGCGCGGGCCACCAGCAGCTCATCAGGGATCGCAAAGTCCTTGATCAATCGCGGCGGGATCGCGCCGCCGCAAGGCTTGGTGCGGCCCGCGCGGTCGAGCAGCAGCACCGATCGGCCACTGCGCGCCAGCTCGTGTGCAGCCGTGGCACCGGCCGGGCCACCGCCCACCACGACCACATCGAAGATTTCAACTTGGCTCATGCGGGTACCTCTTGAACAGGGCGACGCGCAGCGCGCGCGGCCGTTTGACTCGGGCCGCTCAAGCGCATGGCGAGCGCAGCGGCAAGGACGAAGAGCAGCGCTTCGAGCGCAAACACCGACGCGTAGGCCAGCGCTGGGGAGCCGATCAACCATCGGGCGAGATCGCTGGCGGCGGTGCCCACCAGGCCGCCCATGCCGAAGGCCACAGCCTGCGCCGCACCCCACAAGCCCATGCGCACGCCTTCACGCGCGTGCCGACCTTCGTTGGCGAGCCGCATCATGGACGCGATGGCCGCGATGGAAAACGCACCGTTGGCCACGCCGAGCCCAAACACCGTGGCCTTGAAGGGCCAGGCTGTTCCGACGAGGGCGGCCATCACCAGGCCCGACAACATCAGCGCCGACATCAGGCAGCCACCGATTTGCCAGGCCCGCAGCGACCCGAAGCGCCGGCCGCGCCCGGCAAACGCTGCCGCCAGCATGCCCAGCAGCACACCACCGTGTTGCACGCCCGACAGGCTGGTCGACTCGCCCGGGGTGAAGCCGAACACCGTGCCGGCGAAGGGCTCGAGGATCAAATCTTGCGCGCTGTAGGCGAGCATCGAGATGAACACGAAGACGGTGAAGCGGCGCGCGACAGGCTCGGCCCACACCTGGGCGAGCGCCTCGCGAAAAGTGGGCTTGGGCTCGACGGCCGCTCTCGCGGTGAGCGGCGGCCTGGCAGCGCCTTCGAGCTGCCAGGTGGCGAGCACGCTCACCAGCACCGCGACGAGCGACACCACAGCCGTCACCACCACCAGGCGCTGTGGTGAATACGGGTCGAGCAGCTTGCCGGCGATGCCGGCGGTGAGGGCAAAGCCCACGATCATCATCAACCACACCAGCGTGGCCGCGGGGGCGCGGCGCGGCGCGTCAACCCGAGATGCGAGCAGCACCAGGAGCGAGGTGCCACTGGCGCTGACGCCGATGCCGATCAACACAAACGCGAACACCGCGAGTGCGATGCCGGCGCTGCGATCACTGCCCATCCACGCCGTGGCGAGGGCCGCCAGCACGCCCCCGAGCGCGAGCACCGCGATGCCGCCGATGATCCAAGGCGTGCGGCGCTGGCCCATGTCGCTGCCGTAGCCCATGCGCGGACGCGCGAGCTGCACCAGATAGTGCAGCGCGACCAGCAGGCCGGGCAGCAAGGCGGGCAAGGCCAGCTCGACCACCATCACACGATTGAGCGTGGAGGTGGTCATCACGACCACGGCTCCCAGACAGGCCTGCACCAGCCCGAGCCGTGCGATGGCCAACCATCCGAAGGGCGCACTCATGGCATGGCCCCGGCAGTGCGCAGTGCAAAGGCGCTGACCATCAT
>JACMKJ010000479.1 GCA_014380155.1 Rhizobacter sp.
CGCCGACGGCCGCGCCGACCCCCGCGCCGCTGTGCCCACCACCGGCGATGGCCCCAACGGCCGCACCAAGTACCACGCCGGTCGCGGTGGCACCCACAAAACGCTGGTTGGCGGCCTCGCTGTTCTGGCTGCCCGAGGAACTCACGGCCCAGTCGCGGCAAAGGCGGTCATCAGCCACGAAGACTTCAAACGGCTTGTTCGGGCCGGGCATCACCGTGACGGTGGGGCCGGTGGGCATCTGGGCGCAGCCGGCCAGGGCCAGCATGCCGAGCACGCTGGCGGGGAGAAGCAGGTGTCGAGTGTTCATGGCGTCCTCGGGCCCAGGGGGTAATCCAAAACAACGGTGGCTGAACGGCCGGCGTTGACGTCTTTACATTGCGTCGGCGTTGGAGGCGGGTAGCCGGTGAACGTTCCGATCTTCACTTAGCGACTGAGCTTGCTTGCTTTTCGCATAAGGCGTTGGGCGAGTAAGCATCCACCGATTCATTCGTTCTCTCGCGGGGCGGGTCTTTCTAGCATGCACGGCATCCCGCAACGAAAGACATCTCATGAGCCTCTCCCGCAGCCTGCGCACCGCCATCGCCGCCACCACGCTGGGCGTGGCCGCCGGCGCCGCCTTCGCCAAAGACATCAGCTTGCTCAACGTGTCGTATGACCCGACGCGCGAGCTCTACCAGGAATACAACGCGGCGTTTGCCAAGCACTGGAAGGCCAAGACCGGCGACACCGTGACGGTGAAGCAGTCGCATGGTGGCTCGGGCAAACAGGCCCGTTCGGTGATCGATGGCATCGATGCCGACGTGACCACCTTGGCCTTGGCCTACGACATCGACGAAATCGCCGAGCGCGGCAAGCTGCTCGCCCCCGACTGGCAAAAGCGCCTCAAGCACAACAGCGCCCCCTACACCTCGACTTACATCTTCCTCGTGCGCAAAGGCAACCCCAAGGGCATCAAGGACTGGGGCGATCTGGTCAAGCCGGGTGTGTCGGTGATCACCGCCAACCCCAAGACCTCGGGCGGCGCGCGCTGGGGTTACCTGGCCGGTTACGGCTGGGCGCTCAAACAACCTGGCGGCAACGAAGCCACGGCCAAGGAGTACATCACCAAGCTGTTCCAGAACGTGCCGGTGCTCGACTCGGGCGCCCGCGGGTCGACCGTGACCTTCGCCGAGCGGGGCCAGGGCGATGTGCTGCTGGCCTGGGAAAACGAGGCCCACTTGTCTCTGAAGGAGTTTGGCGCCGGCAAGTTCGACATCGTCTACCCGCCAAGCAGCATCTTGGCCGAGCCGCCGGTGACCGTGGTCGACAAGTTGGTCGACAAACGCGGCACGCGCGAGGTGGCCACCGCCTATTTGGAGTACCTCTACAGCCCCGAAGGCCAGGAGATCGCGGCCCGCAACTTCTACCGCCCGACCGACGCCAAGGTGGCGGCGAAGTACGCCAAGAACTTCCCACCCGTGAAGCTGTTCACGATCGACGAGCTCTTTGGTGGCTGGAGCAAGGCCCAGAAAACCCACTTCGCCGATGGCGGCGTCTTCGACCAGATCTACAGCAAAGGCAAATAAAAGCCGGCCTTAGCTCGGCCAGCGAATAAGCAAACTCAAAACCCATCGTTTCCCGCGCTTGCAGGAGGCCCTAGCATCGGTTTCCTTCTGATTGCGAGCCTCTTGCCATGCGCCTGCCCCACGCTGTTTCCCGCCGATCCGCTCTGACCCTGGGTTTGGCCGCCCTGGCCTTGACCGCTGCGCCGTGGGCTCAGGCGGCCGGGCCGACCTTGCTCAACGTGAGCTATGACGTGGCGCGCGAGCTGTACAAGGAGATCAACCCGGCTTTCATCAAGCACTGGAAGGCGACGGCCGGTGAAGACCTCACCATCAACCAGTCGCACGGTGGCTCGAGCAAACAGGCGCGCTCAGTGATCGACGGCCTGGAGGCCGACGTGGTGACCATGAACCAGTCGAGCGACGTCGACGCCATTGCCAGCCGGGGGAAGCTGATCCCCGAAGACTGGGCCAAGCGCCTGCCGAACAACAGCGCGCCCACCACGTCGACCACCGTGATCCTGGTGCGCAAGGGCAATCCCAAAGGCATCAAGGACTGGGCCGATTTGGCCAAGCCCGGCGTCAGCGTCGTCATCCCCAACCCCAAGGTCACCGGCAACGGCCGTTACACCTACGTGGCGGCCTGGGGTGGCCTGGTCAAGGGCGGCGCCACACCCGCGCAGGCGCGCGAGACGGTGCAGAAGATCTTTGCCAACGTGCCGGTGTTCGACGGCGGCGGGCGTGCCGCCACCACCACCTTCGCGCAGCGCAACATCGGCGACGCGCTGTGCACGTTTGAGAGCGAGATCAACCTCATCAAGCAGGAGTTCGGCGACAACTTCGACGTGGTCTATGCGCCGTGGAGCATCCAGGCCGAGAACCCGGTCGCGGTGATCGACAAGGTGGTCGACAAGAAGGGCACGCGCAAGCAGGCCGAGGCTTACCTCAAGTTCTTGTGGTCCGACGAAGCGCAGGCCATTGCAGCCAAACACCAGCTGCGCCCGCGCTCCCCCGCACTGCTGGCCAAGTACGCCAAAGACTTCCCGAAGGTCAACACCTTCACCATCGACGAAGCTTTCGGCGGCTGGACGAAAGCGCAGAAGGAGCACTTCGACGACGGCGCGATCTACGACCAGATCCTCGCTGCCGGCCAGAAGAAGTAAGCGGCACTGATTTCAGCCGCTCATGTTCCTCTCCCGTACTCTGTTGCGGCGGCACAGCGTGCTGCCCGGCTTCGACCTGGCCCTGGGCTTCACGCTGCTGTACCTCAGCTTCATCGTGTTGATCCCGCTGTCGGCCGCGTTTCTCAAGACCTTCACCATGACCTGGCCGGCCTTCTGGGAGGCCGTGGCCTCGCCGCGCGTGGTGGCTTCGTACCGGCTCACCTTCGGCGCGTCGTTTCTGGCGGCGCTGGTCAATGCCTTCTTCGGCTTGATCATTGCGTGGGTGCTGGTGCGTTATGAGTTCCCGTTCAAGCGGGTGATCGACGCGCTGGTCGACCTGCCGTTTGCACTGCCCACGGCCGTGGCCGGCATTGCGTTGACCGCGCTTTACTCGGGCAACGGCTGGATCGGCCAGCACCTGCCATTCAAGGTCAGCTTCACCCCGGTGGGCGTGTTTGTCGCGCTCACCTTCATCGGCCTGCCATTCGTCGTGCGCACCTTGCAGCCGGTGCTGGAAGACATGCAGAAAGAGCTGGAAGAAGCCGCCGCCACACTCGGTGCCACACGCTGGCAGACCTTCACACGGGTGATCTTCCCGATCATCTCGCCGGCTTTGCTGACCGGTTTTGCGCTCGCGTTCGCCCGCGCCCTGGGCGAATACGGCTCGGTGATCTTCATCGCCGGCAACATGCCGATGGTCTCGGAGATCACACCGTTGCTCATCATCACCAAGCTGGAGCAGTACGACTACACAGGCGCCACCGCCATTGCGGTGGTGATGCTGCTGGCCGCCTTCGTGATGCTGCTCACCATCAACATGTTGCAGGCCTGGACGCGCAAGCGGCAGGGGCGTTGAGATGAGTGCTCTTCCCATCAACAACTCCGATACGACGACCCGCAGCGCTCCGGTGCGCAACGCACTCGCTGCCACCGCCGAGCCAGCGTGGGTGCGGCGCACGCTGATCGGCATCACGCTCGCGTTTCTCACGCTGTTCCTCTTCGTGCCCTTGTTCGCGGTGTTCTTCGAGGCCTTCAAGAAAGGCTTCGAGGTCTACCTCGCGGCCATCACCGAAGCTGACGCACGCTCGGCCATCTGGCTCACGCTGGTGGCCGCCGGCATCTCGGTGCCGCTCAATCTGACATTCGGTGTGGCCGCGGCCTGGTGCATTGCCAAGTTCGACTTCCGCGGCAAGAACGTGCTGCTCACGCTGATCGACCTGCCGTTCTCGGTGTCACCGGTGATCTCGGGCTTGATCTATGTGTTGATCTTCGGTCTGCAAGGCTGGTTCGGCGAGTGGTTGCGCGACCACGACATGAAGGTGATCTTTGCGCTGCCTGGCATCGTGCTGGCAACGGTGTTCGTCACCTTCCCGTTCGTGGCGCGCGAACTCATCCCGCTGATGCAGGCGCAGGGGCTCGAGCAGGAAGAGGCGGCGCGTGTGCTGGGCGCGTCGGGCTGGCAGATTTTCTGGCGCGTGACGCTGCCGAATGTGAAGTGGGCGCTGCTCTACGGCGTGATCTTGTGCAACGCGCGGGCCATGGGCGAGTTTGGGGCGGTGTCGGTGGTGTCGGGTCACATTCGCGGGCAGACCAACACCATGCCGCTACACATCGAGATTTTGTACAACGAGTACCAGTTCGCGGCGGCGTTCGCCGTGGCGTCCTTGCTCGCCGGCCTGGCGCTGGTGACGCTGGTGTTGAAGTACCTGGTTGAACAACGCGTCAAGGCGCAAAAGCGCGAAGCGGGTGGGAGAAACGAATGAGCATTGAAATCCGCAACCTCAACAAAGCCTTCGGCAAGACCGTCGTCTGCGACAACCTGAACCTCGACATCCCATCGGGTGAGTTGGTCGCGCTGCTCGGCCCCTCAGGCTCGGGCAAGACCTCGCTGCTGCGCATCATCGCGGGCCTGGAGCGACCGGACTCGGGCTCGGTGCTGTTTCATGGTGCCGATGCCACGTTCGACGACGTGCGCGACCGCAACGTCGGCTTCGTGTTCCAGCACTACGCGCTCTTCGGCCACATGAGCATCTTCGAAAACGTGGCCTTCGGCCTGCGTGTGCGGCCCCGCACGGCGAAGCCGGGCTCCGATACCCGCACACGCCCGAGCGAATCCAAGATCAAAGAGAAGGTGATGGAGCTGCTGAAGCTCGTGCAGCTCGACTGGTTGGCCGATCGTTACCCGCATCAACTCTCAGGTGGCCAACGGCAACGCATTGCGCTCGCCCGCGCGCTGGCGGTGGAGCCCAAGGTGCTGCTGCTTGACGAGCCCTTCGGTGCGCTCGACGCCAAGGTGCGCAAGGAGCTGCGCCGCTGGCTGCGCCGCCTGCACGACGAGATGCACATCACCAGCGTGTTCGTCACCCACGATCAAGACGAGGCGATGGAAGTGGCCGACCGCGTGGTGGTGATGAACCTCGGCCGCATCGAACAAGACGGCCCGCCCGACGAGGTGTACGACCGCCCGGCCACGCCGTTCGTGTTGCAGTTTCTCGGTGACGTGAACCTCTTCCACGGTCGCTTCGGCCATGCGCCCGGCGGCAACACCGATCCGGCCGACGTGAGCTATGTGCGCCCGCACGAGCTGGAGATCGTGGCCACCGCCTCCGAGGGCACGCTGGCGGTGAGCCTGTCGCAGGCGCTGACGGTGGGGCCGCAAACGCGCATCGAGTTCAAGCGGCTGGACGACGGCAGTTATGTCGACGTGGAGATGCCGCGCAGCGACTACACCGTGCTGCGCGATCGGCTGGGCCTCCAGACGGGCAGTCAGGTGTATTTGAAACCGCGTCGTGTGACCCGATTCACCGCGGGAAGTAATGGCGCACAAACCGATCAGATCGACCCTGCGGCCATGATTTAAACAACTTTTGACATAGGGTTGTCACCTCGCCACGCAGAATGAGCGTCTTGGTCGCGAGCCCGCGGACCGGTCCGGAGCGTGAGATGTATTCGAATAAATTGTTGAGCTGCCTGATGTCTTGCGTGGCGATGCTGGCGTTGGCATCGTGCGGCGGCGGTGGTGGCGACAGCGGCACCCCGATCCCACCGCCACCCAACAGCCAGCCGCCGGTGGCGGTGATCACCGCGCCTGTGGCAGGCACCACCTTTCAGGCCGGAGACACCGTCAACTTCGCTGGCAGCGCGACCGACCCGGAAGACGGTGTGCTGGCGGCCAGCCAGTTGACGTGGTGGGCCGAGTTGCACCACGACGCACACAGCCACCCGTTCATGTCCGAGCGACCGGGCGCATCGGGCCAGGTCGCGATCCCGACCCGGGGCGAGACGGCGGCCAACATCTTCTACCGCTTCCACTTGCGCGCGCGTGACAGCGCGGGCGTCACCCACGTGGTCACGCGCGACATCCAGCCACAGACGTCGCAGGTCACCGTCACCACCGTGCCAGCCGGCTTGGCGCTCACGCTCGATGGCCAGCCGATCACCGGCCCGAATTCGTTCACCGGCGTGGTCGGTATCGAGCGCGACCTGGTGGCGCCTGCGGCGCAAAACTTCGGCGGCCGCCGCTACCAGTTTGCGAGCTGGAGTGATGGTGGTGCGGCCACGCACACCATTGCCACGCCGGTGGCCAACACCACCTACACCGCGACCTTTACCGACATCGGCCCGGCGACCAATGAGCCGCCGGCGGTGACCATCACCGCCCCAGCCAACAACAGCAGCGCGACCGTCGGCGTAGCCATCGCACTGGCCGCCACGGCCACCGACAACGACGGCTCGGTGGCCAGCGTTGCGTTCTTCGAGAACGGTGTGCAGATCGGCGCCACCGACACCTCGGCGCCCTACGGCGTGAGCTGGACGCCGTCGGCCACCGGCGCACGCTCCCTCACGGCGCGCGCGACCGACAACCTCGGCGACACCACCAACAGCGCAACGGTCACCGTGACGGTCAACCCCGCCGGTGCCGACTCTCAGGCACCCGTTGCCACCATGACGTCGCCCACGAACCTGGCCGACAACCTCACCGGCACGCTGACCCTCAGCGCCACCGCCACCGACAACGTCGGTGTGACCAGCATGGAAATCCAGCTCGATGGCGTGCAGATCGGGGCCACCGGCGGCAGCTCGCCGCACAGCGTGCAGGTGAACTCGAACGACTACGCCTCGGGCCAGCACATCGTGCGTGCCCGGGCGCGTGATGCGGCGGGTAACGTCTCGTCGTGGGCCACGTCGATCGTGCGATTTGGCGGCAGCCGCAGCCAGCCGGCCGGCATCACGCGTGTCGAAGATTGGGCCGCCGGGTTCTTCAGTGCGACCGCCTTTGCGCAGACGCCCGATGGCCGCATGTTCGTCGCCCAGCAGGGCGGGCAACTGCGTGTGGTGACAGCGGCCGGGTCGGTGCTGGCCACGCCCTTCATCACGCTGACGGTCAACGACGAGGGCGAGCGCGGCCTGCTCGGTGTGGCGCTGCACCCCAACTTCGCCACCAACCGCTACGTCTACTTGTATTACACGACGCCTGAGGTCAACGCCCCGCCAGCGAATGGAACGCACAACCGCATCAGCCGCTTCACAGCCAATGCATCCAACCCGAACATCGTCTCGGTGGGCAGCGAGTTGCGCATTGCCGACCTGCCGGCGCTGTCGAGCGCGAGCAACCACAACGGTGGCGCCTTGCACTTCGGCAACGACGGCAAGCTCTATGTGGCCGTGGGCGACAACAACGACAGCTCGAAGGCGCCCGACCTGAACGACCCCTTCGGCAAGATGCTGCGCTTCAACGACGACGGCAGCATCCCGAGCGACAACCCCTTCTGCACCACGGCGGGCACCTTGCGCTGCGCCATCTGGGCACGTGGCCTGCGCAACCCATTCACCTTCGCCGTGCGCCCGAGCGACGGGCGCATCCACATCAACGACGTCGGTGGGAACGAGTGGGAAGAGATCAACCTCGGCGTGCCCGGTGCCAACTACGGCTGGCCGGCCACCGAAGGGCCGACCAATGCGGCGGGCGTGACCGGGCCGCTGTATGCCTACGACCACGACGACTCGCCCGCCTCGGGCGGCGGCGGTTTCTTCGACGGTTGCGCCATCACCGGCGGCGCCTTCTACCCCGCCAGCGGGCCGTTCCCCGCGGCCTACCGCGGCAGCTACTTCTTCACCGACTTCTGCACCCCGGTGATCGGGCGCGTCGACCTGGCCAACGGCAATGCGGCCTATGCCTTTGGCCTCGCTCCCAGCTGGCCGGTGGGCATGTTGACGGGGCTGGACGGCGCCTTGTACGTGCTCACGCAAGCTGGCATCACCCGCTTCAGCGCACCCTGATACCGAGGCCCTGAGCTCCGCGATACTCCTGCCGTCATCAGCAGGGGGCAGGAAATGGGGTACCGCACAACATGGCAAGGCGCGCTCTGCGCCTTGGTTCTGGCATGGCCCGCGTGGGCGCAAGAGCCGGCCAGGCAGCCGATCGATCACTTCGCGAGTCTGCCGCTGCTGGAGGGGGCGAGCTTGTCGCCCGACGGCCGGCAGGTGGCCGCGCTGATGAACCTGCAAGGCCAGACCTTTCTGATCACGCAGCCCTCGGCAGGTGGTAAGCCGCGTGGCATCTTGTCCACCGACAACCGGGAGTTCTATTTCAACTGGGCTAAGTGGGTGAACAACGAGCGCCTGCTGGTGAGCCTGCGTTTTGCGTCGCAGCGCGGCTTTGTCGGTACGGTCGAGACACGCCTGCTGTCGATCAAGGCCGGCGGCGGCGAGGTGGTCAGCCTGGTGCGCAACCCCCTCACGTCGGGCGGCATGACTTCGCAACAGATTCAAGACCGTGTCATCGACTGGTTGCCGCAAGACGGCCAGCACGTGCTGCTGCAGCTGCCCGAGCCGGGCAGCGTCTTGCCCGGGGTGCACAAGGTGAACGTCAACACCGGAAAGCGCAGCCTGGTGAAAGCACCCGAGCGCGACGTCTACCAATGGGTGACCGATGCACAACACCGCGTGCGTGTGGCGCTGCGTGACGACGACGGCAAGATCGAGATCCGCGCTTGCGACCCGGATGGCCAGAACTGGCGCACCCTGTGGGCCTTCAGCGAGATGAAGGATCGAGTCTGGCCCCTCGGCTTCGGGCTCGATCCGCAAGAGCTGTATGTGCGTGCGTATCACGAGGGGCGCATGGCGGTGTTCACCGTTCGGCTCGACGACGCAGCCCTGCCCAAACGGCTTCGACTGGCCAACCCGCGCAACGATGTGAGCGGGCAACTGCTGCGCTCGCCGTTGAGCGGCGAGGTGCTGGGCTTGCGCAGCAGCAGCGACGACCAGGAAAGCGGTGACGGCGAAGCCCGCTCCGAGCTGTGGGACGACGCCTGGCGCGCCCAGGCAAAGGCCATCGATCTGGGCCTGCCGCAGCGCGAGAACCTGCTGCTCGACATGAGCCGCGACGAGCAGCAATACCTCGTCTACTCCAGTGGCAATGGCGTGCCCGGCGAGTACTACCTGGGTGACCGCCGCAGTGGCGAGCTGGCGCTGCTGGGCGCGACCTACCCCAAGCTCGAGCCCGCACGGCTGGCGGGCAAACAGGTGGTGAGCATCAAGGCCCGCGACGGCCTGGCGCTGAACGCCTACCTCACCTTGCCGGCGGGGCGCCGCCTGGGCGATTCGGGTGTGCCCTTGCCCATGGTGCTGTTGCCACACGGCGGGCCGCACAGCCGCGACGATGCCGGCTTCGACCCCTGGACGGAGTTCCTCGCCGACCGTGGCTACCTGGTGCTGCAGGTCAACTTCCGCGGCTCAGACGGTTACGGGTACGAGTTCAAGTCGGCCGGTCTCAAGCGCTGGGGCCTGGAGATGCAAGACGACCTGAGCGACGCAGTGGTGTGGGCCACCGGGCAGCGCCTGGCCGACCCGGCGCGTGTGTGCATCGTGGGTGCCAGCTATGGGGGTTATGCCGCCTTGATGGGGGCCGTGAAAACGCCCGAGCTGTACCGCTGCGCGGTCAGTTTTGCCGGTGTCTCCGACCTGCCCGATCTCATTGCCCACGAGAGCGATTACATCGGCGGGCGCGCAGCCGCCGAACGCATGATCGGGCGGGCGTGGGGCGACCGTGAGCGCCTGCGGGCCACCTCACCCGCGTTGCAGGCCGAGCGCATCGGTGTGCCGGTGTTGCTGGTGCACGGCACCGCCGACCGTGTGGTGCCGGTGGATCAGAGCGAAGGCATGGCCAAGGCGCTCAAGCGTGCTGGCAAGGCCTACCGCTACATCGAACAAGAAGGCGGCGACCATCACCTCAGCCGCTACGCGCACCGGCTCGAGTTTTTCAGCGCGCTGGAGGTGTTTTTGGCGGAGCACTTGAAGCCGCTCAAGTCGGTGGCGACCGCCACCCCGTAAGGCGGAAAGTCCTACGGTGTTTCGCGGCACCTTCCGATGATCGGGTGGTGGGCTGACTTCTACATTGGATTGAATCAGCGCAGGTACGGCAGTCGGCGGCGCTCGACCCCGATGGAGCGTTGCAGCCATGACACCCTTACCTGTGCGCGCGATCCGCGCGTTAGCCTCTCTGTGCGTCAGTCTTGCCTTGGTGGCTTGCGGCGGCGGCGGTGGCGATGATGTTTCGTCCAACGACGACCAGCGCGAATCAACGCAGGCGGTGACCTGGACCCGAGTCGCCGGCGAAGGCCAGACCTTTACCCTTGTCGGGAGCCGAATCGTCCGCTATGGCGAGGGCACACGCTGGCTGCAAAGAACACTCTCGGGCACGGTCGCCTGCACCAACGCCACCTTTGGGTCCGACCCGGCATACGGCGTGGCCAAGTCGTGCCAGGTGCAGAGCACCACCCCCGACCCCGAGCCGCCACCGGCAACGCAGTGGACCCGGATCGCCACGGAATGGCAGTCTTTCACTGTCACCGGCACCCGGGTCGTGCGTTATGGCGCTGGCACCCGCTGGCTGCAACGCTCGGTCACCGGCACCGGCTCTTGCACCAACTCATTCTTCGGCGGCGATCCGGCGTATGGCGTGGCCAAGGCGTGCGAGGTGCAGACCAGCTCGAACCAGGTACCCGTGGCCACGATCAGTGGCCCCATCGCCGGTGCGACCTTCCGCGCCGGCGACACCATCACCTTCTCGGGCAGTGGCACCGACGTCGAAGACGGCGCACTGCCTGCGAGCCGGCTGACCTGGTGGGCCGAACTGCACCACGACGTCCACAGCCACCCGTTCCAGCCACAGACCGTGGGCGCCACCGGCACGGTGACGATTCCGACACAGGGCGAGACCGCCTCCAACATCTTCTACCGCTTCCACCTGCGTGCGACCGACAGCGCGGGTGCCACCCACGAGGTCACACGCGACATTCAGCCGCAGACGGCGCAGGTCACCGTGACCACCGCTCCGCTCGGCCTGTCGCTCACGCTCGATGGCCAGCCGATCACCGGCCCGACCGCGTTCACCGGCGTGGTGGGCATCGAGCGCGCGCTGATGGCGCCGGCGACGCAGAACCTGAACGGCAGGCGCTACCAGTTTGCGAGCTGGAGTGATGGTGGTGCGGCCACGCACACGATCTCGACACCGGTCGCCAACACCACCTACACCGCGAACTACACCGACATCGGGCCGGTGACCAATGCCCCGCCGACGGTGGCCATCACCACCCCGGCCAACAACAGCGCCGCCACCAGTGGCGTGGCCGTCGCGCTGGCGGCAACGGCCGGCGACAGTGACGGCAGCGTGGCCAGCGTCGCGTTCTTCGAGAACGGCGTGCAGATCGGCGCCACCGACACCTCGTCACCGTACGGCGTGAGCTGGACGCCGTCGGCCACGGGCACACGCTCGCTGACGGCCCGCGCCACCGACAACCTGGGTGCGGTCACGCTGAGTGGCGCGGTCAGCGTGACGGTCAACACCTCGGGCGGTGACACACAGGCGCCCGTGGCCACGCTGACGTCACCGGCCAACCTGGCCAGCGGCCTCGCCGGCACGCTGACGCTCAGCGCCGGCGCGACCGACAACATCGGCGTGACTGGCGTCGACTTCCAGGTCGACGGCGTGCAGATCGGCAGTACCGACACCAGCGCGCCTTACAGCGTGACGGCGGATTCCAATCTCTACGCGTCGGGGCAACACGTGATTCGCGCCCGTGCGCGAGACGCGGCTGGCAACCTGTCTGCCTGGGCGGCCGCGACCGTTCAGTTCGGCGGCAGCCGCAACCAGCCGGCGGGCATCACCCTCACCGACCAATGGGTCTCCGGGTTTTCTGCCGCCACCGCCTTTGCGCAGGCACCCGACGGGCGCATGTTCGTCACCCAGCAAGGGGGGCAACTGCGTGTCGTCAGCGCCGGAGCGCTGCTGAGCGCACCCTTCATCACGCTCACGGTCGACTCAGTGGGCGAGCGGGGCTTGCTCGGCGTGGCGCTGCACCCCAACTTCGCCAGCAACCGCTTTGTCTACCTTTACTACACGACCCCGGAGGGCGGCACGCACAACCGCATCAGCCGCTTCACCGCCAACGCGTCCAACCCGAACGTCGTGTCAGCGGGCAGCGAGCTGCGTATCGCCGACCTGCCCACTCTGTCGAGCGCCACCAACCACAACGGTGGTGCCTTGCACTTCGGAAACGACGGCAAGCTCTACGTGGCGGTGGGCGACAACGCCAACAGCGCGAACGCGCCTGACCTGAACATCCCATTCGGCAAGATGCTGCGCTTCAACGACGACGGCAGCATCCCGAGCGACAACCCGTTCTGCACCACGACGGGCACGCTGCGCTGCGCGATCTGGGCACGCGGTCTGCGCAACCCGTTCACCTTTGCAGTGCGCCGAAGCGATGGGCGCATGCACATCAACGACGTGGGTGCGGGCTCGTGGGAAGAGATCAACCTCGGCGTGCCGGGTGCCAACTACGGCTGGCCGGCCACCGAAGGGCCGACCAACGCCGCGGGTGTGACGGCGCCGCTGTTTGCGTACGACCACACTGCGGCGGCCACCGGCCCGGCCGGCTTCTTCAATGGCTGCGCCATCACCGGTGGTGCGTTCTACCCGGCCGACAGCGGCCCGTTCCCCGTGGCCTACCGAGGCAGCTATTTCTTCACCGACTTCTGCACCCCGTTCATTGGCCGCGTCGACATGGCCAATGGCAATACGGCCTACACGTTTGGCCGTGTCGCGGGCCAGGCGGTGGGCATGCTGACAGGGCTCGACGGCGCCTTGTACGTGCTCGCGCAAAGCCGCATCACCCGCTTCAGCGCACCGTGAAGCGCTCTAGGCTTCGACCGTTTCACCCCTCATCGCGCTCTCGACCACCGGGCGCGTGAGGGTGGGTGCAAATGCCTCGATGAAGGCGTAGACGTAGCCGCGCAGCCAGGCGCCCCGGCGGATCGCCAGGCGCGTGAGGTTGACCTCGAACAGTGTGCGTGCATCGAGCGCGCGCAGGGTGCGGTCGCGCTCGGGGTCGAAGGCGATCGAGGCCACGATGCCCACGCCCATGCCGAGCTCGACATAGGTCTTGATCACGTCGGCGTCCATCGCGCTCAACACCACGTCGGGCTCCAACCCGGCCTGCGCAAAGGCCTCGTCGATGTGGGTGCGCCCGGTGTAGCCGGCGTTGTAGGTGATGACGGGGTGGCGGGCCAGCCGTTCCAGCGTGAGCGGCTCGCCGTCGAGCAGCTCGTGCCCGGGCGGCACGATCACGCTGTGCGTCCAGCGATAGCAGGGCAGCGCGACGAGCTGTTCGTATTGCGCCAAGCCTTCGGTGGCCACGCCGATGTCGGCCTCGCCGCTCAGCAGCATCTGCGCCACCTGACTCGGCGAGCCCTGGTGCAGGTTGAGCGTGACCTGCGGGTAGAGCTGGCGGAAGTCGCGCACCACCTGCGGCAGCGCGTAACGCGCCTGGGTGTGCGTGGCGGCGATCGACAGGCGGCCGCGCGTCTGGGCGCTGAACTCCTCGCCGGCGCGCTTCAGGTTTTCAGCGTCATGCAACAAACGCTCGACGATGGGCAGCACCGCCTCGCCGGGCGGCGTGAGGCCGGTCAGGCGTTTGCCTGAGCGGACGAAGATCTCGACCCCGAGCTCTTCTTCAAGCTCGCGGATCTGGCGGCTGATGCCGGGCTGCGAGGTGTGCAACACACCCGCCACCTCGGTGAGGTTGAAGCCGCAACGCAAGGCTTCGCGCACGGAGCGCAGTTGCTGGAAGTTCATGGGCTGGGGGTCATGCCGCTGGTGTCGCAGCCAGGTAACGGAGTTGACGAAGTATCGGGAGCCTGCGCTAGTTGAGGAACAACTTAAAACTGTTTTCCTTATTCGAAAAACGATTAAGGGACCCTTGCCGGAACCTCTTGGGGGCAACCAGGGTCTGCGCCCTGGCCCCTCTGGTGACACAGAGGCGGCGGCATACAATTCCAGGCTTTCACTCCGGCGGGGCGCCACCCGGCGCCGACCGGCTCCAACGAGGATCTCCACGTGTTCATTTCCGAAGCTTTTGCGCAGGCGGCTCCTGCGGCCGCCGCCACCGAATCGCCCCTGGGTGGCATCACCGGCATGCTCCCCATCATCTTGATGTTCGTGGTGCTGTACTTCGTGATGATCCGCCCGCAGATGAAGCGCCAGAAGGAGCACAAGTCCATGATCGACGCCCTGGCCAAGGGCGACGAAGTGGTGGTTGCCGGCGGCGTGCTGGGCCGCGTGTCCAAGATGGGCGACAGCTTCCTGACGGTCGAAGTCGCCAACGGCGTCGAGATCCAGGTGCAGCGCGGTGCGGTGGTGCAAGTGCTGCCCAAGGGCACCTACAAGTAATCCGACCAAGATAAACGGGCCCGGCCACCAGCGTGGCTGGCGCCGCATAAAAGCAAGGGGCGCCGCCCCGCGAAAGAGGCTTCATGAATCGCTACCCGTGGTGGAAGTACACGATCCTGGGGCTCGCCCTGCTGGTCGGTCTGATCTTCACCTTGCCCAACTTCTTTGGTGAAGCGCCCGCCGTTCAGGTGAGCAGTGGCAAGGTCACCGTCAAGCTCGACAGCAGCACCACGCTGCGCGTCGAGCAGGCGCTGAAGGCGGCCGATCTCAAGCCCGACTTCGTGCTGCTCGAGGGCAACTCGATCAAGGCCCGTTTCGCCGACGGCGACACGCAGCTCAAGGCCAAAGACGTGCTGAGCAAGGCGCTCAACCCCGACCTGACCGACCCGAGCTACATCGTGGCGCTCAACCTGCTGTCACGCTCGCCGCACTGGCTGAGCGCGATGCGCGCGCTGCCCATGTACCTGGGCCTCGATCTGCGCGGTGGTGTGCACTTCCTGATGCAGGTCGACATGAAGGCGGCGCTGACCAAGAAGACCGAAGCGATGGCCGGCGACATCCGCTCGCAGCTGCGCGACAAGAACCTGCGCCACGCCGGTGTCACCCGCGACGCCAATACCCTCAACGTGCGTTTTCGCGACCGCGAAACCCGCGACGCTGCCGCCAAGCTGTTGAGCGAGCAGATGACCGATGTGGTGTGGACGCAAGCGCCCGAGGGCACCGACTTCATGCTCAGCGGCACGCTCAAGCCCGAAGCGGCGCGCGCGGTGCAAGACGCTGCGCTCAAGCAAAACATCACCACGCTGCACAACCGCGTCAACGAGCTCGGCGTGGCCGAACCGGTGATCCAGCAGCAAGGCACCGACCGTGTCGTGATCCAGCTGCCGGGCGTGCAAGACACCGCCAAGGCGAAGGACATCATCGGCCGCACCGCCAACCTCGAGTTCCGCCTGGCCGACATGTCGGCCGAAGCGCGAGCCGCCGTCGAGGGCACCGGCCCCGTGCCTTTCGGGCGCGAACGGTTCACGGTAGGCCGGGGCGCCCCGGTCATCACCTACAAGGAGGCCGTGGCCACCGGCGAGATGCTGACCAACGCGCAGCCGCGACCTGACCAGAACAGCCAGCCGGCGGTGTCGGTGAGCCTCGACGCCAAAGGTGGGCGGCTGATGCGCGAGATGACGCGCAATAACGTCGGCAACTTCATGGCCGCGATCCTGTTCGAAAAGGGCAAGGGCGAAGTGCTGACGGTGGCACGCATTCAAGGTGAGTTCGGCAACGAGTTCCAGATCACCGGCATGGGCACCACCGAAGCCGCAGCCGACCTGAGCCTGCTGCTGCGCGCCGGCTCGCTGGCCGCGCCGATGGAGATCATCGAAGAAAGCACCATCGGCCCGACCCTGGGCGCCGACAACATCGCCAAGGGCTTCAACAGCGTGATCTACGGTTTTGCCGCGATCGCGGTGTTCATGTGTGGTTACTACCTGCTGTTTGGCGTGTTCTCCACCGCCGCGCTGGCGTTCAACCTGCTGCTCCTGGTGGCGGTGTTGTCCATGCTGCAGGCCACACTCACGCTGCCCGGCATTGCGGCCATAGCGCTGACGCTGGGCATGGCGATCGATGCCAACGTGCTGATCAACGAGCGAGTGCGAGAAGAGTTGCGAGCGGGGGCGGCACCGCAGGCCGCCATCAACACCGGCTATGAGCGCGCCTTTGCGACGATTCTCGATTCGAATGTCACCACACTGATCGCCGGCATCGCCTTGTTTGCCTTTGGCTCCGGGCCGATCAAAGGCTTTGCGGTGGTGCACTGCCTGGGCATCCTGACCTCGATGTTCTCGGCCGTCGTGTTCTCGCGCGGTCTGGTGAACCTCTGGTACGGGCGTCAGAAAAAGCTCAAGTCGGTCTCGATCGGCCAGGTCTGGAAGCCCCAGTCCTCGGAAGTTGACGCCCAGGTCAAGACCTGACCCATCAAGAACTCAAACAGGATTCACAGACATGGAGTTCTTCAGAATTCGACGCGACATCCCGTTCATGCGGCATGCGCTGGTGTTCAACATCATCTCGCTGGTCACCTTCCTGGTGGCGGTGTTCTTTCTGGTGACGCGCGGGCTGCACCTGTCGATCGAGTTCACTGGCGGCACGCTGATCGAAGCGCACTACGCCCAGGCCGCCGACATTCCCAAGGTGCGCTCCACCGTCGAGGCCATGCAGGTGGGCGAGGTGCAGGTGCAGTCGTTTGGCAGCACCAGCAACGTGCTGATTCGCCTGCCGGTGCGAGGCGATGGCAAGCACGGCGACGTGGTCGACCGTGTGTTCGGCGAGCTGTGCAAGGCCGAAAGCGGCGCTGTGACGCGCAAACAGGTCAAGACCGACAAGGGCGAGCTGATCGACAAACCGGTGTGTGAAGCAGCGGGTGGCGAGCCGGTGGCCTTGCAGCGCAGCGAGTTCGTCGGCCCGCAGGTGGGCCGCGAGCTGGCCGAAGACGGCGCCAAGGCGCTGGCCTTCGTGATCATCGGCATCATGATTTACCTGGCGTTTCGCTTCGAGTGGAAATTCTCGGTGGCCGCCATCGTTGCCAACCTGCACGACGTGATCATCATCCTGGGCTTCTTTGCCTTTTTCCAGTGGGAGTTTTCGCTGTCGGTGCTGGCGGCGGTATTGGCCGTGCTGGGCTATTCGGTGAACGAATCGGTGGTGATCTTCGACCGGATCCGTGAAGCGTTCCGCAGGTACCGCAAGATGAACACCCACGAGGTGATCGACCACGCCATTACCAGCACCATGAGCCGCACCATCATCACCCACGGCAGCACCCAGATGATGGTGCTGTCGATGCTGATCTTTGGCGGGCCGACGCTGCATTACTTTGCCATCGCGCTCACCATCGGCATCTGCTTCGGCATTTATTCGTCGGTTTTCGTCGCGGCAGCCATTGCGATGTGGCTGGGTGTCAAGCGCGAAGACCTGGTCAAGGGCGGGCCGGCCAAAGACGTCGATCCGAACGACCCGAACGCCGGGGCGGTGGTGTAGAGTAAGGCCATCCCCTTCCAGAGAAGCATCGACCAACCGTCCCATGGCGACCGCCGCCGATTCGTTGGCCCTGGCCGCCCAGGCTCGCCGCTCCTACGTGGAGCGTTTGTTGAGTGGCGTGCCGAGCGTGGTTCACGCGGTGGAAGACGGGGCGAGGTTGCTGGCCACCCAGTCGGCCGAGCACAGCCTCCAGTACAAGCGGCGCGATGTCGCTACCGACCTGCGCAAAGCCTCACCGACCTGGCCCAACGGCATCATCTCGGCGTTGCGTGGTGCGTTGGTGAGCGGCATGGTGTCAGCTTCAAGGCCGGGTGACCTTCCTCCACCAGGGCGCACCAACCCCGGCATGTCGCTGGTCGACGACGACACCATCGAAACCGAAATCTTGAGCTCCCGACTGGCGCTCGCGATGATGGACCGAGCGTCCTGGGAGTTCACCGACCTGCGTTCGCGCATGTCGGCGCTCGAAAAGCGCGATGAGCTCGACACCAACGATGTGCTGCGCCCGCATGTGCTGGCACGCATCGTCACCAGCACCTGGCGCAGTTCGACGCTCACTCAGGACGCGTGGCGCACGCTGCAGGTGGTGTTGCACGAAGAGTTCGCGCACTTCGCCGAAGAGGCTTACCACGAGACCAACCGCTGGTTGATCCAGCAGCGCGTGCTGCCCGAGATCGACCTGCGCCCGTTCATCCGGCGTACGCGCAATTCCTACGTCTTGCCTGCCTCTGGCGGGGCAGGCAGTTCGCCCGGCCCGGCGTCGGGAACCCCCAGCAGCCTGGGTCGGCTGGGTACCGTCGGTGAAGAGACCCGCATGATGACGCGCGCTGGCGGCTTTGCGCGCGGGTCAGATCATGCCGAGGCGGTGCTCGGCCGCCTCAACAAGCTCATCGGCCGGCAGGTGCCCGATTTCGCTGGAACCACGCCGATGCCTGCGGCTTCGGCGGGCCTCAAGGCGGCGATCAGCGAGGCCCAGCAAGGCATCCAGCGGCGTCTTTCGAGCACGACGAGTGGTGGGGTGGTCACAGGCGCACGGGCCGCCGATGAACCGGTCAGCACCCCGGCCCTGCTCGAAGAAATGCACCAGCGCAAGCAGGCGCTGAAGAAGGCCGCCACCACGCCCGTGGAGCGCGCCACCATCGAAATCGTCGCCCTGCTGTTTCAAAGCATCCTGATGGAAGAGCGCATTCCCGCGGTGGTGCGGGTCTGGTTTGCACGCCTGCAGATGCCCGTCTTGCGCGTGGCCGTGAGTGAGCCCGATTTTTTTGCCACCGTGGACCACCCGGCCCGCCGCCTGATCGACCGGATGGGTGCCTGTGTGATGGGCTTCGACGCGACCAGCCGGGCGGTCGCCGATACGCTGGAAAAAGAGATCAAGCGTGTGGTGCAGGTCGTCGAGGCTTATCCCGATACCGGGCGCCGCGTGTTCCAGACCGTGCTCACCGAGTTCGAGAAGTTCCTGGAGCACTACTTCAAGAACGAAAACGAGACTACGCGCAAAGGTGTGTCGCTCGCACAGCAGGTGGAGCAGCGCGAGACGCTGGCGATTCAATACACCATCGAGCTGCGCAAGATGCTCAACGAGGTGCCGGTGCAAGAAGGGGTGCGTGAGTTCCTCTTCCACGTCTGGGCCGACGTGATGGCCATGACGGCGGTGAAGTACAGCGCCCAGGGTGTTGAAACCAAGGCGATGAAACGTGTGGCCGCCGACCTGATCTGGTCGGCCAGCGCCAAGGTGTCACGCGAAGAGCGGGCCGAGGTGATCCGCCGCCTGCCGCCGCTGCTCAAGACGCTGCGAGAGGGCATGGACCATGCCGGCATCGCGACCGACAAACAAGACGAACACATCCAGAAGCTCAACAACTCTCTGGCAGCAGCGTTCACTGCCAAGACGGCTGCCATCGCGCCCGAGCGGCTTGAGGAGCTGATGGGGCGCCTCGAGAC
This sequence comes from Rhizobacter sp., assembly GCA_014380155.1. Taxonomy (GTDB): domain Bacteria; phylum Pseudomonadota; class Gammaproteobacteria; order Burkholderiales; family Burkholderiaceae_C; genus Rhizobacter. Next base: position 19,410 of record JACMKJ010000479.1, read on the forward strand.
ACTGGAAGAGCTGTTGCCCGACAACACCGACGACCTGGAAATCGACGAGTCGCTGGTGCTCGACCTGTCGGGCCACGAAAGCTCGGAGCTCGAAGTGGTAGGCGAGGGCGGTTCCATGCCCACACCCGCCATGCTCGCGTGGGCTCGCGAACTGCAGGTGGGTGGCTGGTACATGCTCGACTACCGCAACCGCAACGAAGCGGTGCAACTGGTCTGGCAGGGCATGCGCCGGCAGCTGACATTGTTTGTCTCGCCGCACGGGCGCGGCATCTTGTTCCAACAAAACCGACTAGCGGCGTTTCTCCAGGCGGGCCTGCTGGTGCCGGCACAAGACGAATCACTGACGGTGCGCGCTACACGCAGCGCTTTGGCCAAACTGGACGTGGACCCCACGCGCCTCTTAAACTGACACGATACGGCCTTGGGCAACAAAAAGCCGCCTTAGGGCGGCTTTTTGTTTGAGCGCCGATCCGGGTCAGTGAATCAAACGATCTTCTTCGTCGACGAACAACTCATCGAGGATCAAAGCGTCAGGCTCTTCGCCCAGGCTCCAGAACACCATCAGCACGATGATCTTCAGGTCTTCCAGATCGACCGGCCCGCCAGGAATGGCGGTAGCTCGGTCGATGACCATCTCGCGCATGGGGGGGGGCAACACACCCGCAGATTCGAGAAAGCTCACAAACCCTATGGAGTGTTCACCCAGGTGCTCTTGCTCGGCGGGTGAATAGACGCGCAGGCTGTCAGGACTTTGTTCGCCGGAATACGACTGCGCCGCGCTGGCCAGGCCGTCCAGCCAGGACAGGGCTTCTTCGATCTCGTCCGACTCGAACCCCATGGCCGACAGCTTTCGCGTCAGCTGCGCATGGTCGGGGCACGCATCGGGCCGCCAGTAGTTTTCGTACAGGTAGACGAGCACGTCAAACATAGATTCACTATACCCCAGGGCCGCTTTGCGGCGCCCGGAATAAATGCGCGTCGTGAGATGGGCGCAGAGCGCCTCAGGTTGTGCAGTCAGCCGGTGCTTACACGCTGGAAAAGTTGGCCTGGCAGGCGTGCCACCTGACCTTCCATTTCAAGCTCAAGCAAACGGGTGTTGAGCAGCGCTGCGGGCCAGCCGGTGCGAGCGACCAAGGCGTCCAAAGTGACGGGATCAAAACCCAAGGCCTGCAACAACGGGTCACCGCTTGCCTCATCGGCAGGCGGTTCCATTGCGCTTCGCGAGGGAGGCTGAAATGAAGGCAGGTCTTCGAGCACGTCCTGCGCGCTGTCGACCAGCTTTGCCCCCTGTTTGATCAGTGAATGGCAGCCGCGTGATTGGGGCGAATGGATCGAGCCGGGAATGGCAAAAACGTCGCGCCCGGCTTCGCTGGCCAGTCGGGCCGTGATGAGCGAGCCCGACTGCAGCGCCGCTTCGACCACCAAGGTGCCACGCGTCAGGCCCGCGATGATGCGGTTGCGCATCGGAAAATTGGCTGGCAACGGAGGGGTGCCAAGCGAGTATTCGCTGAGCATCAGGCCGTTTGCGCTGATTCGATGTGCCAGTTCCAGGTGGCGGCGGGGATAGACGCGGTCCAGGCCGGTACCGATCACAGCGATGGTTCGCCCCAAGCCCGACAAGCCGCCTTCATGGGCTGCACCGTCAACACCCAAGGCCAGCCCAGAGACGATGGTGAGTCCTGCTTGGCTCAGGTGGGCCGCGAAGGCGCGGGCATTTTCACGGCCCTGCGGCGTGGGGTTGCGGCTGCCAACGACGGCCACGCCAGGTGAGTGCAACCGCGTGGCGTCGCCTTGCAGATACAACAGCAGAGGTGGGTCGGCAATTTCGAGCAGCAGGGGCGGATAGCTGGGGTCACCGAGCGTCAACACCTGACGTGGTGCTTGATCGGTGGCATTGGCGAGCCAGTTCACCGTGGCCTCCACCAGAGCCGACACCGTGTCCGGTTCTTCGGCCAGCGCGGTGGCCGTGGCGACCGAGACGATTTTTTTGCGTGCCGCGGTTGGAGCCGCCAGCACGGCTTGTGGCGAACCAAACGCTGCCAACAGCTTGCGAGCCGACTCGCGCCCAACCTGAGGCGTTTCGATGAGCCGCAGCCAAGCGGCGAGTTCGTCTCGATCCATCGGGGGTGGGTGAGCGCCGGGATGACGCTCGTCGGCCAGTGTCAGGGCTGGGTAAAACGATCGCCCGGCGTGACCGGTTCCTTGACCGTGAGGATCAGCGCATACGACATGCGGTTGAAGACGCGGAAGACGAAGAGGTTGCCATGCCGCTCATCGGGCAGCTTGATGCGCGTGCGCTGGCCGTCGGTCTTGTCGATGAGGCGGTCACCCGATCGCCACAGAGCGAGCACGTGCCCACTTTCCATGCCATCGCGGCTGCCTTTGTTCAGCGCCACTATCTGGTTCTGACCTGCCGTCAGGCCGTCACCGTAGATCGACACGATCTGGCCATCGATGTCTTTTTCCGGGGGGCGCGGGACGTAGTTGATGAACTCCCGCGGTGGCACGGGAGAGAGCCTGTCGCCGACCCGGATTTCCTGTCGGACGGTCGTCACCGTGAAGGTGTCAGGCACCACCTCGCCCTTGACCGTGCCGCCTTTGCGGGTGTACTCGGCCACGCCGAGGTACACGGCTTCATAGCCCAGCACTTCGCCGGTGCCCGGGTCTTTCAGTGGACGGGGTTCGCGGAAGACGCGGTAGTTTGGTGTGGAGCCCAACTCGCCACGCACATAGGCCAGGTCGCCGCGAGACAGCAGCACGCGGCCTTCTTGCGCGCCGACGACGCGTGGCGCCGATGCCAGCTGGTTGGTTTCGAAAATGACGGCTTCGTTGAGGAACGGTTCGATCAGGTGCAGTGCGATCGGCGGAATGCCCTGGCGGCCCAGGTCGCTGCTGCGAACGCGCGGCGAGAGGCGGCCCGAGGCGCCTTGGTCGCTGCCGTCACCGACACGCAGCGTGGCGCGGCCGTCGGCCTTGACAAGATAGAGCGTCTGCCCAGGAAAAATCAGGTGCGGGTTGCGAATCTGCTCGAGGTTCATGCCCCACAGCTCGGGCCAGCGCCAGGGGCTCTTGAGGTACATGCGGGAGATGTCCCACAGCGTGTCGCCCGACTTGACGGTGTAAACGTCGGGGGCGTTTTCGGCCAGTTCGGACAGCGGCACACCCGTTTCGGCAACTTGTTTGGCCGTGCTGCGCTGTTTCTGTGTGATGGGGAAGTTGGGTTCGGCCGCCATGGCGGCGCCGAGGCCAAGGCTGAGCGCCACAGTGATCGCAGAAGCCCGGAAAAATGACAGGGCAGGACGGGTGCTTCGGGTCATGAAGGTAAGTCTCCGGGCGCGCAGACAGCACAATGCTGGGCTGTGCGGTTTACTGAGCCGGCTGCAGCAGGCTGCTCGCAGTTCGGCGAAAATCTTCATTCAGTTTCGCAGATTCTGCCTCTAAACCCTTGATATCGCAACGAAAGTCACCCGCCGATACCTTTGTTGTGTTGCCTGTCACGGCGGCCGGCGTTGCGCGCCGTCCACAGGCGCTTCATTCCTGATTTACATGGCCAAGCTCACCATCCTTCGTTACCCCGATCCACGCCTGCACACCGTCGCCAAGCCTGTAACCCAGGTCGACGAGCGCATTCGCCAACTGGTCGATGACATGCTCGAGACCATGTACGCTGCCGACGGTGTGGGCCTCGCGGCCACCCAGGTCGACGTGCACGAGCGCTTGATCGTGATCGATACCTCGGACTCGCGCGACGACCCCCATGTGCTTATCAACCCCGAACTGGTCGCCAAAAGCGC
>JACMKJ010000480.1 GCA_014380155.1 Rhizobacter sp.
GATGATGTTCCTGTGTGTTCCGTCATTCCCGCGCAGGCGGGAATCCACGATGTGCCTCGATGCTGGATTCCCGCCTTCGCGGGAATGACACGGTGGGCCATCATTTCCCCATCATCTTCTTGAGATCCTGGTCGATCCAGATGCGCGAATAGAACGGCCATGGGCGAACGGCCCCGGCGCGCAACTCGCCGTCGTAGTTCTTGACCCACGGCCACCAGGCCACATGGTTGTAGGGCGTGGGCAGCCAGACGTAGGGCGCCTTCTCCAGGATCTCGCGCGTCATCACCTTGAGCATGATCTGGCGCTTGCCTTCGTCACGCTCCTTGAGCACGTCCTCCATCTTCTTCTCGTAGCTCGGGTCGTTCCATTGGGAGGGGTTCCAGACCTGGCCCTTGACGAAGTTCTTGCGGATGGTGGTGGTCGGATTGGTGTGGCCGTTGTCCATCAGGTACAGCGGCGCGTTGGTGCGCGTGGTCATGGCCGACAGGAAGGCCGGGTACTCCATCGGCTGGATCTCCAGCTTCACGCCGATCTTGTCGTAGTAGGCCGACAGCATCTGCACCAGATCGCCGTGCGTGCCGTTGACGGCGTTGTATTGCACCTTGAAGGTGAAGCCGTTGGGGTAGCCGGCTTCTGCCAGCAGCTGCTTGGCCTTGGCGGGGTTGTAGGTGTAGAGGTCTTGCACTGCCTTCGGCATGGAAGCAAGCGGCTCGAAGTAGCCCACGTAGTCGGGGTGCATCGGGAAGCCGAACAATTCGGCATGCCCGCTGTAAATCGACTTGATGATGTCTTCGCGGTTGACGGCCATGTTCATGGCCTGACGCACGCGGATGTCATCAAACGGCTTGGTGTCGACCCGCATCGCGAGGTAGGTGCCAGCCATGGCGAGCGTGCGCGACCATTTCAGGTCGGGGGCCTGCTTCTTCAGGTCTTCGACCTCGCTCGCACGGATGACTTCAAGGACGTCGAGCTTGCCGGTGCGCAAGAGTGAGTAGCGAGTGGCCTCGTCCTTGATGGTGCGGTAGGTGATCTTGTCGACGAAGGGCAGCTTGTACTTCTGGCCGCCGATGGTTTCGGTGTCCCAGTACTTGGGGTTCTTGGTGTAGGTGTTGGAGTTGCCGGCCTGGAAGTCGGTCAACAAATACGGGCCGGTGCCGTTGACGTTTTTCCAATTGTTGGCGCCGGCCTCTACCACTTCTTTCGGCACGATGGCCGAGTAGTAGCCCCAGCCGAAGCGGTAGTCCCACTCGGCGTTGTATTCCTTGAAGCTGAAGCGCACCGTGTGCTTGTCGATCGCTTCGGCCTTGCTGATGTGGTCGAGGTAGAAGGCGGTCTTCTTGGGGCTTTTCTCGAGCCGGTTGAAGCTGTAGACCACGTCGTCGGCTACCAGCTCGCGCGCGGCCATCACGCCCGGTTTTTCGGGGTACATGATGCCCTTGCGCAGCTTCACTTCCATCGTCATCGGGTCTTTCCAGGCCCAGCTCTCGGCCAGCTCGCCGCGAATGGCGTCGGTGGGCAGCCAGGCGTCGGCCACGAACTTGTGCTTGCCGCCGTTTTTCACCGACTTGGAGAGGTCACCCGACCACAACACTTCGTACTGGCCACCCGCGTCGTGGTTGATCTTCCAGTTGTAGTCGGCCGGGTCCCACGACAAGGCGGAGATACCCACGTACACCGTCCCCAGCTTCAGCTCGCCGCCGTATTGCGGCTTGGCTGTCTGGGCGTGGCCCAAGGCGGGTGCGAGCACGAGGGCAGCCGCCATCGCACCAGCGCGCAAGCGGACGTTCAGTCTGTTCATTGCATGTCTCCTTGGGTTGTCGTGAATGCTTGGCCAGCCCGTCTGCGCGGGTTACTTGCCCATCTTCTTTTTCAGCTCTTGATCGATCCAGATTCGGGCATGGATGGGGCCGGGGCGCTCGGCGCCGGCGCGCAGCTCGCCGCCGTAGTTCTTCACCCACGGCCACCAGCCGGTGTAGACGTAAGGCGTGGGCAGCAGCAGGCTGGGCACGGCTTCGAGCACCTGGCGCGTCATGAGGCGCACCTTCACCTGGCGCACACGCTCGTCGGGCTCGGCGTACACCTCGGCCATCTTTTTCTCGATGTCGGCGTCGTAGAACTGCGAGGGGTTCCACAGCTGGCCCTTCACGAAGCTCTTGCGCAATGCCGTGGTCGGGTTGGTGTGGCCGAGGAACATGAAGTAGCCCGGTGCGTTCTTCTTCGTCGTCATGGCCGAGAGGTAAGCGCCGTAGTCGAGCGTCTCGATCTCCATGGTCACGCCCACCTTCGACAGGTTGGCGGCAATCAGCGCCAGCATGTCGCCTTCGACGCTGGAGCTGGAGGTCTGCACCTTGAAGGTGAAGCCCTTCGGGTGGCCGGCTTCGGCGAGCAGTGCCTTGGCCTTGGTCGGGTTGTAGGTGTAGAGCTCCTTCACCGAGTCGGGCATCGACTCCAGCGGCTCGTAGTAGCCGACGTAGTTCGGGTGCATCGGGTAGGTCAGCATCTCGGCGTTGCCGCCGTAGTAGCTCTTGATGATCGACTGCTTGTCGACCGCGAGGTTCATGGCGCGGCGCACACGCATGTCGTCGAAGGGCTTGGTGTCCATGCGCAGTGCGATGAACTGGCCGCCGTTGGCGAGGTACTTGTTCCACTGGATCTGCGGCGCGCTCTTCTTGAGCTCTTCGACGGCGCTCCAGCGCACGGCTTCGAGGATGTCGATCTTGCCGGTGCGCAGCGCGGTGAGGAAGGTGGCCTCGTCCTTGATGTAGCGGTAGGTGATCTTGTCGGCGAAGGGCAGCTTGTACTCGGTGCCGCCGATCTTCTCCTTGTCCCAATAGGTCGGGTTCTTGTTGAAGCTCAGCGAGTTGCCCTGCAGGTACTCGCCCATCTGGTAGGGGCCGGTGCCGTTGACGTTCTTCCAGTCTTTCGCGCCGGCGGCCACCACTTCCTTGGGCACGATCGCCGAGTAGTAGCCCCAGCCGAAGCGGTAGTCCCACTCGGCGTTGTACTTGTTCATGTGGAAGACCACGGTGTACTTGCCGACGGCCTCGACCTTGTCGAGGTGGTCGAAGTAGCCGGGGATCTTCTTCGCGCTCTTGTTGACACGGTCGTAGCTGAAGACCACGTCCTCGGCGGTCATCTCGCGCGCTTCCATCACGCCGGCCTTGGCCGGGAACATCACGCCCTTGCGCAGCTGCACCGTCACGCGCATCGGGTTCTGCTCCATCTTCCAGCTCTCGGCCAGCTCACCGCGCAGCGAGTCGGTGGGCAGCCAGGCGTCGGAGCTGAAGGTGTACTTGCCGCCGTTGCGCTTCGACTTGGTGAGATCGGCGGCGAACAGCTGCTCGTAGGCGAGGCCGAGGTCCTGGTTGATCTTCCAGGCCCAGTCGGCCGAGTCGGCCGACAACGGCGACACGGTCAGGTAGACGTTGCCGATGCTGAGCGCGCCGCCGTATTGCGGCTTGCCGGCTTGCGCCATGCCGAGGGCGGGCACGAGGGCCAGGGTGGCGGGCAGGGCGAGTGCGCGCAGGTGCCGCGCGAGAGAGGTCAGTTGCATGGTGATGAGGAGTCGAGAGAAAAGAAGCAGTCGTTCAACGCGAGCCGCGCATGCGCGGGTCGAGCAGGTCGCGCAAGGCGTCGCCGAACACGTTGGTGGCATAGACCATCACGGTCAGGCACAGGCCCGGCGCGAGCGCCAGCCACGGGCCCTGGAACATGTAGGTGCGCCCGCTGCCCGACAACATGCCGCCCCAGGTGGGCGCCGGTGGCGGCACGCCCAGGCCGAGGAAGGCGAGGCCCGATTCGGCCAGGATCACGGTGCCCACGCGGGTGGTGAAGATCACGATCACCACCGGCATCACGTTGGGCAGGATGTGCTTCCACAGGATGCGGATCGACGAGGCACCGAGCGACTGCGCCGCATGCACGTACATGTTTTCGCGCACCGCCACCACCGCGCTGCGGATGATGCGTGAGCCGTCGATGCCGAGCAGGATGCCCAGCGTGAGGATGGTTTGCAGCATGCCTGGGCCGAAGATCGACACCACGACGATCAGGATGATCAGGCCGGGGAAGCTCATCCACGCGTCGACAAACCGCTGGATCACCATGTCGGTACGCCCGCCCAGGTAGCCGCTGATCACACCGATCAGGATGGAGATGACGGTCGACAGCAGCGCCGCCGAACAGCCGATGATCACCGACAGGCGCGCGCCGTAGAGGCAGCGCGAGAGCACGTCGCGGCCGAGGTTGTCGGTGCCGAACCAGTGTTCCCACGACGGCGCCTTCAGGCGCTCGAGCATGTTGATCTCGTTGTAGCCGAAGGGCGCGATCAGGTCGGCAAAGATGCCGCAGAACAGCATGAACAGCAGCACCAGGCCGCCGGCGGCGCCGAGACGCTTGTCGCGCAGCAGCCGCATGATGATTCCGCGCGAAGGCGCGCGTGGTGCTGCCGCTGCGCGCACGGCGTTGTCCATCACTGCACTCATCAGCGGAACCTCACTTTCGGGTCGAGCAAGCCGTAGCTCAGGTCGACGATCAGGTTGATCACCATCACCGCGACACCCACCACGAGGAACACGCCGGTGATGATGGGGTAGTCACGCTGGTTCACGGCATCGAGCAGCAAGAGGCCCATGCCGGGGATGACGAAGATCTGTTCGATGATCACCGCGCCGCCGATGAGCAGCGGCGCCTGCAGGCCGACCAGCGTGACCACCGGGATGAGCGCATTGCGCAGCGCGTGGCGCATCACCACCAGCGGCTCGGAGAGGCCCTTGGCCCACGCGGTGCGGATGTAATCCTGGCGCAGCACCTCGAGCATCATGGTGCGGGTGAGCCGCATGGTGATGGCCGACAGCGCGGCACCCAGGATGATCGCCGGGATGATCATCTGCTTGAGGTTTTGCCACGGGTCGGTGAAGAAGGGCACGAACTCGACCTCGGGCGACCAGCCCCACCAGATCGACGGAAACACCATCACCATGGTGCCGATCCAGAAGCTCGGCACGGCCAGCAGCAAGATCGAGAAAGAGCGGCTGACATAGTCGCCTGCGGTGTCCTGCCGGATGGCCGAATACACCCCGATCGGGATGGCGATGATCAACCCCACGATCATCGCGAGCAGGCCCAGCTCGAAAGTGACCGGCATGCGGGCCTTCAGGAACTCGGTGACGGGTGCGCCCTGCCACAACGAGCTTCCGAGGTCGCCGCGCAGCACGATGTTGGAGACCCAGATGAAGTACTGCTCCCACATCGGCTTGTCGAGACCGAGGGCGGCAACGACCTGGTCGCGGCTCATCTTGTCGGCCGCCACGTCGTTCTGGCTCAGCATCATGTCGATGATGTCGCCGGGGATCAGCCGCACCGTGATGAACACGATCAGGCTGGCGAAAAAGAGGGTGGGCAGCAGCGACAGCGCGCGCCGGATGATGTAGCCGCGCATCAGCTCGGTGCCCCTGCGTCAGTGGCGCTTTGCCACCATACCCATTCTTCCGCTTGGTCAAATTCGCTTTGCATTCACTGGCCTCGACGTTGCGCGCAGACTTGGCTGCATAAACCCGCTGGATCATGTACCGAAGGGCGGGGGAAGTCTCGCAGGGCAAACACTTAGCCGAAGCTGAATGCCATCGCGTCCGGGTGCATACCCAAGATTCGAAGCCTGGGTAAACGCTTGGTTTGGGAGGGGAACTTGAGCGCGCGCTCGCGCTCCGCTGCGGGTCAACCCGAATGGCTCAGCGCGGCAAGCCGGCGAGCAGGCCGCGCAGTGCGGCGACGAAGGCCAGCGGCTGGTCAACCATCAGGTGATGGCGCGCCGCCGGGATCTCGATGCGCGGTGAGCCTGCGGGCGCAAGACTCGCGATGTAGGCCAGCACCTCGGCGTCGAACAGCAGCGAGTGGCTGCCCCACATGATCGACACCGGGCATTGCAGCGCAGAGAAGTCGGGCACGGGGTTTTCCATGCGCATGTCACGCCACTGGTAGGGGTCGAAGCGCCAGGTCCAGCCTGGTTCATCGCTGCCTTCGAGTGGGGCCTGCTTCAAGGAGCCGCGCGCGATGTGGTCGGCGATGTAGAGGTTCTTGCACACCTGCGGTGGCGCAAAACGAAAGCGCGCCAGCGCCGAGGGCAGGTCGCGATAAACACGGCTGGGGCGGGGGTCGAGCATGCCGCTCGGGCCGCGGCCGCGGCGCTTCTGGCGCATCTCGGGCGACAGGATGGGCGAGTCGACCATCACCAGGCCGCCCACCTTCTCGCCGCTGCGCGAGGCATAACGCAGCCCCGGAAAGCCACCGAACGAATGTGCCGCCACCACCGGCTTGGCCACGCTCTCGAACAAGCCGGCGGCTTCGGCCACGGCGCCCACTTCCTGCGACAGCAGGTCGATGGAATAACTCTCGCGCCAGTCGGAGCCACCCATGCCCGACCACGACAAAGCGGCCACACGAAAGTCGTCGGCAAAGAAGGGCGCAATGAAGGTCCACCAGTCGGCGTGTGCGCGGTTGCCATGCAGCAGCAGCAGCCCGGGCTTGCCGACCTCGCCCCAAGTGAGGGTTTCGATCTGCGCGCCTTCGACTTCAGTGAACGAGCGCTGCGGCACGCGCTGCACCGCCTGCTCGAACCAGCGCGGAGCCTCGGGTTTCTCCCCTTTGAAGGGGGCCAGCGGGGCCTGAATGTTCAAGTCTTTGGAGGTGGTTTCGGTCACGGCTTGGTCTGTGCGAATGGAAACTCAGGTATGCGAGGCTTCAATGCTTTTGTCGCAAACGAGACTCACCAGGTGCCTGGGTTGATCTATAAAACAGACCTGCACTGACAAAGGCGCGTTGAATCGACGTGGCCCCGTTTAGAAAAACCAGTCTGCCAGAGAATCGCAGCTCGCGCCACGGGGCAACCCCAAGGCCGCTGCCCGTCGTTTCACTTTTGGAGAGAGCCATGAATTTCACGATGTCCGAACGGCAAACCTACTGGCGCGAGCGTGTCGTCGCGTTCATGGACAAATACGTCTACCCCGCCGTGCCTACGTACCACGCGCAGATGAAGGCCTTCGGCGACAACCGTTGGCAGGTCGTGCCGGTGGTCGAGGAGCTGAAGGCCATCGCCAAGAAAGAAGGCCTGTGGAACCTCTTCCTGCCCAAGGATTCATTGCCCGAAGACAGCCCTTATCGCGGCGCGGGCTTGACCAACCTGGAATACGCGGTATGCGCTGAAGAAATGGGCAAGGTAGGCTTTGCTTCCGAGGTGTTCAATTGCTCGGCGCCTGACACCGGCAACATGGAAGTGCTGGCGCGCTATGCCAACGACGCGCAGAAGAAGCAGTGGATGGAGCCCCTGCTCGACGGCAAGATCCGCTCGGCCTTCTTGATGACCGAGCCGGCCGTGGCGTCGTCAGACGCGACCAACATCGCGATGGAGATCAAGCGCGACGGTGACTTCTACGTGCTCAACGGCCGCAAGTGGTGGTCGTCGGGTGTGGGCGACCCGCGCTGCAAGATCGCCATCGTGATGGGCAAGAGCAACCCCGACGCGCCCTCGCATTCGCAGCAGTCGCAGGTGCTGGTGCCGCTCGACACGCCGGGGGTCGAGGTGATCCGCATGCTGCCGGTGTTCGGCTTCGACGACGCACCGCACGGCCACGCCGAGGTGGTGTTCAAGGACGTGCGCGTGCCGGCTGAAAACATCCTGCTCGGCGAAGGCCGTGGTTTCGAGATCGCCCAAGGCCGCCTCGGCCCGGGGCGCATCCACCATTGCATGCGCACCATCGGCAGCGCCGAAGTGGCGCTCGAGAAGATGATCAAGCGCCTGCAATCGCGCGTGGCCTTCGGCAAGCGCATCTCCGAACACTCGCTGTGGGAAGAGCGCATCGCCACCGCCCGCATCGACATCGAGATGACGCGTTTGATGTGCCTGAAAGCGGCCGACATGATGGACAAGGCCGGCAACAAGGTCGCCCGCCTGGAGATCGCGATGATCAAGGTGGCAGCCCCGCGCATGGCGCTGAAGATCATCGACGACGCGATCCAGGCGCATGGGGC
>JACMKJ010000481.1 GCA_014380155.1 Rhizobacter sp.
GGCAGCGGCCGGGCCGGCCTGGCCGGGCTGCTGAATGAATCGCCTGAGCTCGACGCCGTGTTTTGCAGCTCCGACCTGCTGGCCCTGGGCGTGCTCACCGAAGCATCTGCCCGCGGCCTGGCGGTGCCGGGCCGCTTGGCCGTGATGGGCTTCGGTGACCTCGCCTTTGCCGGCGACACCCACCCCGCGCTCAGCACCGTGCGCATCGACGGCACCGTCATCGGCCAGCGCGCGGCCGGCTTCATCGTCGACCGCGCCGAAGGCCGGGGGGTGGGCGAGAAGGTGGTCGACCTCGGCTTCCAGATCGTCGAGCGCGCCAGTACCTAGGGTTTTTCGATGAGGTGCAAGCATTGCGCCTCAAAAAGGTAGCGCTACCATTGAGCCCTCTGACTTGGAAACTGCCCCATGAACGACACCCCCAAGATCACGGCCATGCGGGTCATTCCCGTGGCCGGCCGAGACTCGATGCTGCTCAACCTGAGCGGCGCGCACGCCCCCTTCTTCACCCGCAACCTGGTGCTGCTCACCGACAACGCCGGCCGCACCGGCTTGGGCGAAGTGCCGGGCGGCGAGAAGATTCGCCAGACGCTGGAAGAAGCGCGCACCCTCGTGATCGGCCAGCCGGTGGGCGACGTGCAACGCGTGCTGACGAGCGTGCGCCGGAACTTTGCCGACCGCGATGCCGGTGGTCGCGGTCTGCAGACCTTCGACCTGCGCACCACCATCCACGTCGTCACCGCCATCGAATCGGCCATGCTCGATCTGCTGGGCCAGCACCTCGGCCTGCCGGTGGCCGCCTTGCTCGGCGAAGGCCAGCAGCGCGACTCGGTCGAGATGCTGGGCTACCTGTTTTTCGTGGGCGACCGAACGCAGACCGACCTGCCGTATGCGAGCGAGGCCGGTGAACCCACCGATGCCGACGACTGGCAGCGCCTGCGCCACCAGGCGGCGATGACACCTGAGGCGGTGGTGCGGCTGGCCGAAGCCGCACATGCGCGTTATGGTTTCAACGACTTCAAGCTCAAGGGCGGCGTGCTCGCCGGTGAGGCCGAAATCGAGGCGGTGACGGCGCTGCACGAGCGCTTTGCGCAAGCGCGCGTGACGCTCGACCCCAACGGCGGCTGGTGGCTGAAAGACGCGATCCGCCTGATGCGCGACATGCGCGGCATCGTCGCCTACGCCGAAGACCCCTGCGGCGCCGAAGACGGCTTCTCGGGCCGAGAAGTGATGGCCGAGTTTCGCCGTGCCACCGGCCTGCCCACCGCCACCAACATGGTCGCCACCGATTGGCGCCAGCTCACGCATGCGCTGAGCCTGCAGTCGGTCGACATCCCCTTGGCCGACCCGCACTTCTGGACCATGGCCGGCTCCGTGCGCGTGGCGCAGACCTGCCGCGACTGGGGCCTCACCTGGGGCTCGCACTCCAACAACCACTTCGATGTGTCACTGGCGATGTTCACCCACGTGGGTGCCGCCGCGCCGGGCCGTGTGACGGCGATCGACACCCACTGGATCTGGCAGGACGGGCAGCAGCTGACGAAAGACCCGCTGCAGATCGTCAATGGCCACGTGCAGGTGCCGAAGAAGCCGGGCCTCGGTGTCGAGCTCGACATGGCAGAAGTAGAGAAGGCGCATGCGCTGTACCAGCAGCATGGGCTGGGGGCGCGAGACGATGCGATCGCGATGCAATACCTGATGCCGGGCTGGAAGTTCGACCCAAAGCGCCCTTGCCTGGTGCGTTAGGCAAAACGCCTTTCCTTGGGCGCTGGAGGAGACAACAACTGTGTGAACTATTACCAGCGCGGCGGTCGCGGGCGAGGTGATGGCTGGAAAAGGGCGCGGCTTTCTGGAATGCTCGCGCTACGCAGTACACGCCGCTTCTTCATGCTCCGGAATGGTCATCGCCACCTGCACAAGGACTTCGTCCTGAGTTGCAACCCCAAAAAAACCGTCGACGGCCGATTCCAGGCGAGCCTGGCAATCACCTACCTCGGTGGCGAGCGCACGCGCTCACAGCGATTCATCGACATGGCCGACGTGTTCGACACCGAGGAAGAAGCGGCGGAGCACGCACGCGCTGCCGGCATCGAATGGATCGAACGGCAGATCAGCGGCCGTTAAGGTCTTGGGCGGGGCCCTGCGCTCAGGTCACCGGCGCCGGGTTGAACAACACCAGCGCGTTGTGCAGCTTCCACTGTTCGGCCCAGGTTTTCTTGCGCCCGCTGGCCACGTCGAGCATCAGGCGGAAGAGTTCCCAGCCCACCTCTTCGATGCTCGCGTCACCATCGGCGATGCGCCCGGCGTTCACGTCCATCAGGTCGTGCCAGCGGCGCGCCAGGTCGCTGCGTGTGGCCACCTTGATCACCGGCACTTCGGCCAGGCCGTAAGGCGTGCCGCGGCCGGTGGTGAAGACGTGCAGGTTGATGCCGGCCGCCAGCTGCAAGGTGCCGCAGATGAAATCGCTGGCCGGTGTGGCGGCGTAGATCAGGCCTTTTTGCTGGACTTTCTCGCCCGGTGACAACACGCCCGAGATCGGCGCGCTGCCGCTCTTGACGATGGAGCCCATCGCCTTCTCGACGATGTTGGACAAGCCGCCCTTCTTGTTGCCCGGCGTGGTGTTGGCGCTGCGGTCGACCATGCCCTTGCGCAGGTAGGCGTCGTACCAGGCCATCTCGCGGATCATCGCGTCGGCCACCTCGGGGCTGCTGGCGCGAGAGGTGAGCTGGTCGATGCCGTCGCGCACTTCGGTGGTTTCGCTGAACATCACGGTGGCGCCTGCGCGCACCAGCAGGTCGGTGCAAAAGCCCACGGCGGGGTTGGCGGTGACGCCGCTGAAGGCGTCGCTGCCGCCACACTGCACACCCACCACCAGCTCGCTCGCGGGCACGGTTTCGCGTTGGCGTGCGTTCAGTCGCTTGAGATGCACGTCGGCGGTGTTCATCACCGAATCGATCATCGACATGAAGCCCACGTGTGCATCGTCTTGCAGGCACACCACGTCGAGTTCGGGTGGTGTGGGGTTGCGCTCGTCGACGATCGAGAACGAGCCGGGCGGCAACAAGCGCTCGGGCTGCAGCTTCTCGCAGCCCAGGCTCACCACCATCACCTCGCCACCGAAATTCGGGTTGAGGCTGATGTTGCGCAGCGTGCGGATCGGGATGTGCGCGTCGGGTGCGTCGATGGCCACACCGCAGCCGTAGGTGTGCTCCAGGCCGACCACATCGTCGACGTTGGGGTACTGGGGCAGCAGCTCGCTCTTGATGCGCCTCACCGCAAACTCGACCACACCTGCCACACACTGCACCGTGGTCGTGATGGCGAGGATGTTGCGGCTGCCCACCGAACCGTCGGCGTTGCGGTAGCCCTCGAAGGTGTAGCCCTCGAGCGGCGCGAGCGGCGGTGGTTTGACGGTGGCGATCAGAAGTCCATCCAGCGAACGCGCGTCGGGCATCTCCAGCAGGCGCTCGTGCACCCAGCTGCCGGCGGGGATGGCGCGTGCCGCGCGGCCGATGCTGACGTCGTAGCGGCGCACCGCTTCGCCGGCAGCGATGTCGACCAGCGCCACCTTGTGGCCTTGCGGAACCTTGTCGACCAGCGTCAGGCCAGACGGGAACACGGTGCCCGCCGGCAACCCACCGTCATTGGCCACGATCGCGACGTTGTCGCGGTCGTGCATGGTGATGTAGAGCGGTGGTCTCATGTCACTCCGGTTTGACCTTGCCGTCCTTCACGACCTTGACCCACTTTGCAATCTCGGCGCGGCCGAAGCTTCCAAACTGCTCCGGTGTGTTGGCGGTGTGCACCAGGCCGAGGCCTTCCATCTTGGCCTTCACTTCGGGCTGCGCCAGGATACTTTCGACTTCGGTGTTCATGCGCTGCACGATGGCAGGCGGCGTGCCGGCGGGCATGTACAAGGCTTGCCAGCTGGCCACGTCGAAGCCCGGCACGCCGGCTTCTTGCAAGGTTGGCGTGTTGGGCAGCGCGCCGCTGCGCTGTGCCGAGGTCACGGCGAGTGCGCGCACCTTGCCCGACTGGATGTGCGGCAGCGCGACGGTCACCGTCTCGAAGCTCATCGGGACCTGGCCACCGATCACATCTTGAATCGCCGGCGCACTGCCCTTGTAGGGCACGTGCGTGAGCTCGGCGCCGGCGAGCAGCTTGAAGGTTTCGCCCGACATGTGCTGCGAGCTGCCCTGGCCGGCCGATGCGAAGGCAATCGAGGCGGGCTTGGCCTTGGCGGCGGTGATCAGGTCTTTCACCGTCTTGTACGGCTGGTCGGCGCCGACCAGCAGCACGTTGGAGATGCTGCCGAGCAGGATCACATGCGCGAAGTCGGTGGTCGCGTTGTAGGGCATCTTCGGCTGCAGCGCGGGGTTGATCGCGTGGCTGGAAATGGTGCCGATCAGCATGGTGTAGCCATCGGGTGGCGCCTTGGCCACGATGTCGGCACCGATCACGCCACCGGCGCCGGCCTTGTTGTCGATCACCACGGTCTGCTTCAGCGCGGTCTGCAGCTTCTCGCCGATGGTGCGCGCAAGAATGTCCGAGGTGCCGCCTGCGGCGAAGGGCACGACGAGGCGGATGGGCTTGTTGGGCCACACATCCTGTGCCCATGCGGGCGCACACGACAAAGCGGACAGGGCGAGTGTGAAGGCGAGGGTTTGGCGGCGTGTGGTCATGGTGATCCTTGGCAAGTGAAGAAGGACTCGTGAATCAGGGGAACTGCACGATCTCGACCCAGTTGGGATTCTGTCCCAGCGGGTAGCGTTTGAGCAGGCTCAGGCTGCCGTTGGCAGGGTCAATGGCGTGGACGGACACACTGTGCGACTCCTGTCCGGCGGCGAGCAGGTAGCGGCCCGTGGGGTCGATCGCGAAGCCGCGTGGGGTTTTTTCGGTCGGCACCTGGCCGACGGTTTTCAGCTCGCCGGTGCCGGCATCGACCTTGAAGGTGGTGAGCGTGCTGGTGGTGCGCTCCGAGGCATAGAGGTGGCGGCCGTCGGGCGAGAGGTGCAGGTCGGCGGCCCAGGGTTTGCCGGCGAAACCGGGCGGCAGCACCGTGGTCACCTGCAGTTCGCGCAGCGCGCCGCGGGCGGCGTCGTAAGAAAACACGTAGAGCGAGGCGTCGAGTTCGCACAGCAGGTACATGAAGCGTTGCGAGCGGTCGAGCACGAAGTGGCGCGGGCCCGACTTGGCACGTGTGGCCGTCAACGCCGGTTCGTTCGGGCTGAGCATGCCGGTGCTGTCGTCGAAGCGCCAGGCCGAGAGCCTGTCGCCGCCGAGGCTGGTCGCGAAGACGAGGCGGTTGCTGGCATCGGGCTGAATGGCGTGGGCATTCGGTGCAGTCGGGATCAGCTGCTGGACGGCACCTGCAGCGCCGTCCTTGCCGATGGAGTTGACGGTGATCTTGTGGCCCGGGTAGGAGGCCGCGAACAGCCAGCGCCCGCTGCGGTCGATCGCGATGTGGGCCATGCTGTCGGCCAGCGGCGCTTCACCGAGCTTGCGCAACTTGCCGGTCTGGGTGTCGATGGCGAAGCTCAGCACGCGAAAGGGTTGCGAGCGCAGTGCGGCGTAGAGCACCCGCTTGTCGGGGCTGAGCGCGAGCGGCATCACGTTGCCGCCCACCTTCACCGTCTCGACCGGTGTCAGCTCGCCGGTGTTCGCGTCGAGCGCGAGCACCGAGATCTCCTGGCTGTCGGCGTTCGAGA
>JACMKJ010000482.1 GCA_014380155.1 Rhizobacter sp.
CACGGGCTGCGAGGCGGCGGCAATCGCGGTGTCGAGGTTGTTGAGCAGGCGCGATTTCATACCGCACTTCAGGTGGTCAGGCGTTGCAGCGCTTCGAGGTATTTCGCGGCGGTCTTTTCAACCACCTCGTGTGGCAAGGCCGGGGCCGGCGCCTGCTTGTTCCAGGGCTGGCCTGCGACACGCGCCTGCTCCAGCCAGTCGCGCACGAACTGCTTGTCGTAGCTGGGTGGGTTGCGGCCTTCGCGGAATGCAGCTTCGTAGCCTTCGATCGGCCAGAAGCGTGAAGAGTCAGGCGTGAGCACCTCGTCCATCAGCGTCAGCGTGCCGTCGGCATCGAGACCGAATTCGAACTTGGTGTCGGCAATGATGATGCCCTTGGCGAGCGCGATCTGCGCCGCCGTGGTGTAGAGCTTGATCGCCGTGCTGCGCACACGCTCAGCAAGGTCGGCGCCGATGATCTGCTGCATGCGATCGAACGAGATGTTTTCGTCGTGGTCGCCCATCTCGGCCTTGGTGGCCGGGGTGAAGATGGGCTCGGGCAGGCGACTCGCGTTCTTCAGGCCGGCGGGCAGCAAGACGCCGCATACCGACTGGCTCTGCTGGTACTCCTGCCAGCCGCTGCCAGCGAGGTAACCGCGCACCACCGCCTCGACCGGCAAGGGCTTGAGCCGCTTGACCAGCATGGAGCGGCCACGCACCTGCTCGCGCTCGGCGGGCTGCACCACCGACGTGGGGTCGTCGCCGGTCAGGTGGTTGGGCACGATGCCTTGCAGGTGAGCAAACCAGAACAAGGCCATCTCGGTGAGCAAGGCGCCCTTGCCGGGAATCGGCTCGCCCATGATCACGTCGAAGGCGCTGAGCCGGTCGCTGGCCACCATCAAGATGCGGTCGGTGCCGACCGCGTAGTTGTCGCGCACCTTGCCACGCGCCAGCAGCGGCAAGGAAGCCAGGGAAGAACTCAACAGGGCCGCTGTCATGTCAGACCACGGTTTGTGCAAGCTCACCCTTTGCGTAACGCTGAGCCACCTGCACCAGGCTCTGGGGCTTGATCTTTGCGCCCTGGCTTTCGCAGCCAAACTGCTGGTAGCGCGCCTTGCAGATGGCCTTGGCGGCTTCGCGCGCGGGCTTGAGCCATTCACGCGCGTCGAACTTGTCGGGGTTCTCGGCCAGGAACTTGCGCACGGCGCCGGTCATCGCGAGGCGGATGTCGGTGTCGATGTTGATCTTGCGCACGCCGAACTTGATGGCTTCCTGGATCTCTTCGATCGGCACGCCATACGTTTCTTTGATCTTGCCGCCGTACTGGTTGATGATGGCCAGCAGATCGGCAGGCACCGACGACGAGCCGTGCATCACCAGGTGGGTGTTGGGGATGCGCTTGTGAATCTCTTTCACGCGAGAGATCGCGAGGATGTCGCCCGTGGGCTTGCGCGAGAACTTGTAGGCGCCATGGCTGGTGCCAATGGCAATCGCCAACGCATCGAGCTGGGTGTCGCGCACGAACACCGCGGCTTCCTCGGGGTCGGTGAGCATCTGGCTGTGGTCCAGCTTGCCTTCGGCGCCGATGCCGTCTTCTTCACCGGCTTCACCGGTTTCGAGGTTGCCGAGGCAGCCAAGTTCACCCTCGACCGTCACGCCGACCTTGTGCGCCATCTGGACCACGCGGCGGGTCACGTCGACGTTGTAGGCAAAGTCGGCCGGCGTCTTGCCGTCTTCGCGCAGCGAGCCGTCCATCATCACCGAACCGAAGCCCAGGTTGATGGCGCCTTCGCACACGGTAGGCGAGGTGCCGTGATCCTGGTGCATCACCAGCGAGATGTGCGGGTACTGCTCGGCAGCCGCGAGGATCAGGTGCTTGATGAAAGGCTCGCCAGCGTACTTGCGGGCACCGGCACTGGCCTGCAGGATCACCGGGGCACCGGTTTCGTCGGCAGCCTGCATCACGGCCTGCACTTGTTCCAGGTTGTTGACGTTGAAAGCCGGAATGCCATAGCCGTGTTCGGCGGCGTGGTCCAGCAGCTGGCGCATTGAAACGAGAGGCATGGTCAGGTCCGGGAAGTGATGAAAACGGGGCTGCCAAGGCGACAAGGCACTCGGCGGGGAGTCGGTTAGTAACCGCTCTGAAACTGCCCCGATTGTAGCGACGCACCCCCGTGAAAACCCGCCGTGAAACCACGTCTCCCGCGTCTGGGGGGCAAACCCCGCCCTCTGGGGGATCGTGGTGGCTCGGCTGGGAAGTGGGCCGCGAAATGGGCCGGGAAATGGGCTGGAAAGGGGCCGCTTTTCTCACTTCAGCAGGCGCTCCCGCGGCCGACACTGAAGCTCCGCACGGAGACGGAATACCCACCATGGCACGACTCGACCTGAACGCTTTGACGCTGCGCATCACCGCCGCCGCGGTGCAACACCCGCAGGACCTGGCCAGCCACCTGGTGGAATCCACCGGCATGAGCCGCGGCACCATCCAGAAAGCCTTGCAGCGGCTCACGCGGCTGGGCTGGCTGCAGCGTGAAGGAACCCCACGCCGCCCGCAGTTCCGACCCGGCGTGTTGCGCCAGGTGGTCCAGCGCTACCCGCTGGCCGGCCTGCAGGAAGACCTGCCCTGGTCGCGCGACTTCGCCCCCTTCTTTGCCCTGCCGGCCCAGGTGCAGCGCATGACGCAGCACACGTTTGGCGAGCTGCTCAACAACGCCATCGACCACAGCGGGGGTACGAGCGTGACCGTGTCGCTGCGCCAGACGCCCAGCCATGTGCAGCTCCTGGTGTCAGACGACGGTTGTGGGGTATTCGACCAACTCTCGCGTTCGTTCTCGCTCGCCGATCCGGCCATGGCCATGCTGGAGCTGAGCAAAGGCAAGCTGACAAGCCAACCCGCACGCCATGCGGGGCGGGGCCTGTTCTTCACCTCGCGCCTTTCCGACGTGTTCGACCTGCATGCCAACGACACCGCCTTTCAGCACCGCGAATGGGAAGGCAACGGCTGGCGCCCAGGTCGTGCGCTCAAGAACCGGGGCACCTCGGTCTACGCCGCGATTGCACTGGACACGGCCCGCACTCTGGATTCGGTATTGCATGCGCACAGCCTCGATGGCACGGGCTTTGGGTTCGAGCGCACCGTGGTGCCTCTGCGTTTGATGGCTTCGCCGCTGGCGGGGTTGGACTCGCGCGCCCAGGCACGGCGTGTGGCGGCGCGCTTGAATGCATTTCGCCGGGCCGAGATCGACTTTGACGGCGTGACGAACATAGGCCACAGCTTCGCCGACGAGTTGTTCCGCGTGATGTCACCGGAGTTGGGCGAGGTCGATCTGGTGCCCTTGAACATGTCGCCCACCGTGGCGGCGATGATCGAGAGCGTGCGAACCGGCCGCTGAACCTTTCAGCCGATGCGTTCGGCCTTGTAGCCTGCGGCACGCGACGCCGAGAGAATCTCCTCGATGTGCGCCACACCCCGCGTGTGCACCACCACCTCGATCTGAACGCGCTCCACCGAGACCGAGCTGAACGCCCGCTGGTGCTGCACTTCGTCTATGTTGGCGCCGAGCTTGCCGAGCAGCGTGGCCACGTCGGCCAATGCGCCCGGAATGTCGCGCACATCAAAGCGCAATCGCGCCAGGCGGCCTGACTTGACCATGCCGCGTTCGATGATCTCGGCCAGCACCAGCGGCTCGATGTTGCCGCCGCACAGGATCAAGCCCACCTTGCGGCCGGCAAAACGTGCACGGTGCTTCATCAAGGCGGCAAGCCCCACGGCACCGGCACCTTCAACCACGGTCTTTTCGATCTCGAGCAGCATGAGAATGGCCTGCTCGATGTCGTCTTCACCGACCAGCAGCACGTCGTTCACGTGCCGGTCGATCAGCGGCTGCGTCAACACGCCGGGCGCCTTCACCCCGATGCCATCGGCGATGGTGGCCTGCTGAACCGGCAGGTTCTGGCCGTGCTTGGCATTCCAGGCAGCGGGGAAACGTTCGGTCTGCACGCCGATCACTTCGATGCCGGGCTTGAGCCCGTGCGCCGCCGTGGCCACACCACCAATGAGCCCGCCGCCGCCGATGGCCACCACCAGGGTGTCGATCGACGGCTGCTGCGCCAGCATCTCCAGACCGATCGTGCCCTGCCCGGCCACCACATCGAGGTCGTCGAAGGGGTGGATGAGCGCCAGGTTGCGATCGCGCGCCAGTTGCAGCCCGAAGGCGCGGGCGTCATCGAAGGTGTCGCCCTGCAACACCACCTGGGCACCGAAGCCACGCGTGTTGGCCACTTTCACCGGGGCTGCAAAGCGCGGCATCACGATGGTGGCCGGGATGCCCAGGCGCTGTGCGTGGTATGCCACCCCTTGCGCGTGGTTGCCGGCCGACACCGCGAGCACACCGCGCTGGCGCTCTTCATCGGTCAGCTGGGCCAGTTTGTTGAGCGCACCGCGCTCCTTGAAAGACGAGGTGAACTGCAGGTTCTCGAACTTGAGGAAGACCTCGCAGCCAATGATCTCGCCCAGGGTGCGCGATCGCAGGCAGGGCGTTTCCAGCACATGGCTGTCGAGCCGCTGTGCAGCCGCACGAATGTGATCGAGCGTCAGCGACATGGCTGCGTCAGCCCACCAGGCAGACCTTGAGCATGTTGGTGCCACCCGGGTAGCCCATGGGCTCGCCACAGGTGATGGCGTAGGTGTCACCCGGCTTCAACACACCCTTGCTGACCAGCAGGGTCTCGGCATGTTTGAGTGCTTCGTCGCGGTCGGTGAAGTTGGGCATCAGGAGCGGGCTCACGTTGCGGTACAGCGTCATGCGGCGCTGGCTCGTGATCTGCGAAGTGAGGCCGAAGATGGGCACGTGGATGCGATGGCGGCTCATCCACAGCGCGGTCGAACCCGATTCGGTCAGCGCGAGGATGGCCTTGCAGCCCAGGTGGTAGGCGGTGAACAGCGCACCCATCGCGATCGACTGGTCGATGCGGCCGAACTTTTTGTTGGTGAAGGTGGCGTCGAGTGCGATCTCTTCGGCGGCTTCGGCTTCGACGCAGATGCTGGCCATCATCTCGACCGTTTCCACCGGGTACTTGCCGGCGGCGGTTTCGGCGCTGAGCATCACCGCGTCGGTGCCGTCGAGCACGGCGTTGGCCACGTCGCTCACCTCGGCGCGGGTGGGCACCGGGTTGACGATCATCGACTCCATCATCTGGGTGGCGGTGATGACCACGCGGTCCAGTTCGCGCGCCATCTTGATCATGCGTTTTTGCAGCGCCGGCACCGCCGCGTTGCCTACTTCCACCGCCAGGTCGCCGCGCGCCACCATGATGCCGTCGCTGGCCTTGATGATCGACTCCAGCACGGGGATGGCTTCACTGCGCTCGATCTTGGCGATC
>JACMKJ010000483.1 GCA_014380155.1 Rhizobacter sp.
GTCAGCGGCCGCAGCCACAGCGGCCAGCGCGCCCGAGTCGGGCAAGCTGCCGACGGTGACCGTCACCGCCGAACGACGCCGCGAAAACGTCAAGGACGTTCCGTCCTCGGTGTCCACTCTGAGCGGCGAGAAGCTCGACGTCATCAACTCGTCGGGGGAAGACCTGCGTGCGCTGTCCGCCCGCGTGCCCAGCCTCAACATCGAATCGTCGTTCGGCCGCGCTTTCCCGCGCTTCTACATTCGCGGCTACGGCAACACCGATTTCCGCCCCAACGCCTCGCAGCCCGTCTCGCTGGTCTATGACGACGTGGTGCAGGAGAACCCGCAGCTCAAGGGCTTCCCCATCTTCGACGTGGGTCGCGTCGAAGTGCTTGCCGGTCCGCAGGGCAGCCTGTTTGGCCGCAACACGCCCGGTGGCGTGGTGAAGTTCGACTCGGTGGCCCCGGCCATCGGTGCGACCGACGGATACGGCAGCATCTCCTTTGGCACCTACAAGACCACCAACATCGAAGCGGCGAAGAGCCTCCCCATCGGCGACCAGTGGGCGGCGCGCGTGTCCCTCTTGGCGCAGTATCGTGACGACTGGGTCGACAACACCAACCCCGCCGGCCCTACCCAGGAGATCGAGGGCTACTCTGACACTGCGTTGCGCGCGCAGGCGCTCTACAAGCCGGCAGGCGACTTCAGTGCGCTGTTCAACGTGCATGCCCGCGACCTCACGGGCACGGCCCGCGT
Organism: Rhizobacter sp.; assembly: GCA_014380155.1. Classification (GTDB taxonomy): domain Bacteria; phylum Pseudomonadota; class Gammaproteobacteria; order Burkholderiales; family Burkholderiaceae_C; genus Rhizobacter. The sequence continues at coordinate 736 of JACMKJ010000483.1, forward strand.
GTTCCGCGCCAACATCTTCAAGCCAGGCAGCAACGACCTGGTCGACGGATTCGACGAAACCAAGGTCTCGATCGACGGCGCCAACGAGCAGGCGATCCAGAGCTACGGCTCCAGCCTGCGGCTGAGCTGGGATCTGGGTGATCACGCCTTGTTCTCCATCACCGGCTTCGAGACGGTTCACGTCTACAGCCGTGGTGACATCGACGGCAGTTCGGGACCGTATTTCGGGCCGGGGCAGATCCCATTCCCTTCCGAAACCGCCAGCGGCATTCACGACCACCGCCAGTTCACGCAGGAGTTTCGCGTCGAGTCGCAGTACAAGGCGCCACTCAACTGGCAGGCCGGGCTGTACTACTTCAATGAGAAGTTCACTGCCAACAGCTACAACTACGACAGCCTGGGTGGTGGCGCACAGACCGGCGTGACGACCGACAAGCAAGACGGCAGCTCATGGGCCGCGTTTGGCTCTCTCAAGTACGACATCACCGCCGACCTCGCCATGCGCGCCGGCTTGCGCTACACCAAGGACAAGAAAGACCTCGAGAGCGATGCCGGTGCCGGCATCAATATCAGCAACGGCAGCTCCGCGCAGCTGAGTGACTCCAAGCCCACGGGCGACCTGAGCGCGCTCTACAAGCTGAGCCCCGATGCCAACGTGTACGCCCGCGTCGCCACCGGCTACCGTGGCTCCAGCGTGCAACCGGCATCGGCCTTCGGGCCGCAATCGATCGCCGGCCAGGAGAACACCACCTCCTTTGAAACCGGCGTGAAGGCCGACTTGTTCGACCGCCGTGCACGCGTGGCCTTCAACGTCTTCCACTACCAAGTGAAAGACCTGCAGCTCACCGAAGTGGGTGGGTCCGGTAACACCAACACTCTCAAGGTCGCCAACAAGGCCATCGGCCAGGGTTTCGAGCTGAACCTGGATGCCTACCTGACCGACAACTTGCTGGTCACGCTGAGCGGCAGCTACAACCACACCGAGATCAAGGACTCGGACCTCACAGTGGGCGGCTGCGGCGCGCCTTGCACGGTGACCAATCGCCCAGCCGGTGGCGGCCAGTTCTTCATCGATGGCAACCCGCTGCCGCAGGCGCCCAAGTGGATAGGCAACGTCACGGCGCGCTACGGCATCCCTGCGGGTGACGGAGCCGAGTACTTCGTCTATACCGACTGGGCCTACCGCAGCAAGGTCAACTTCTTTCTCTATGAAGCGGCCGAGTTCACCGGCAAGAAGCTGCTGACCGGTGGCCTGCGCGTGGGCTACATCTGGGCCAACGGCAAGTACGAGGTCGCCGCGTTCGGCCGCAACATCACCAACGAGATCGTGGCGGTCGGCGGCATCGACTTCAACAACCTGACGGGCTTCATCAACGACCCGCGCACCTTCGGCGTGCAGTTCAGGGCGGCGTTCTAGCGTGGGCGGCGCGGTCCTAAACTTCGGGGCATGACCGCCCCGACCGCGCCCCCACCTTCGCGCCCCTCGCTCTACCTCAGCCTTGTCCGCTGGGATCGCCCGGCCGGCAGCTACCTGCTGCTGTGGCCCACGCTGTCGGCGCTGTGGATCGCAGCGCAGGGCTTTCCGGGTTGGCATCTGTTGATCGTGTTCGTGCTCGGCACCTTCCTGATGCGTAGCGCGGGTTGCGCCGTCAACGACGTGGCCGACCGCGACTTCGACAAACACGTCAAGCGCACTGCCGAACGCCCGGTGACCAGCGGCGCCGTCAGCGCCAAAGAAGCGCTCGCGCTCGGCGCGGTGCTCGCCTTCATCGCGTTCCTGCTGGTGCTCACCACCAACGCCGCGACCATCGCCTGGAGCGTGGCCGCACTCGCGGTGAGCATCTTCTACCCCTTCACCAAACGCTTTTTCTCCATGCCGCAGGCGGTGCTGGGCGTGGCGTTCAGCTTCGGCATCCCGATGGCGTTTGCTGCCGTGCAAGGCGAGGTGCCGGCGCTGGCCTGGTGGCTGCTGCTCGGCAACCTGTGCTGGGTGATCGCGTACGACACCGAATACGCCATGGTCGACCGCGACGACGACCTGAAGATCGGCATCCGCACCTCGGCCATCACGCTCGGCCGCTTCGACGTGGCCGGCGTGATGGGCTTCTACGGGCTCTTCATCGCGGTGTGGGCCGCAGTGGGTGTGCAGCAGGGCCTGGGCTGGCCCTACTTCGCGGGCCTCGCGGTGGCGGGCGGGCTCGCGGCCTGGCACTACACGCTGATCCGCGAGCGCTCGCGCGACGGCTGTTTTCGCGCCTTCCGGCTCAACCACTGGTTGGGCTTCGCGGTGTTCGCCGGGGTCGTGCTGGAGTCCTTGTTGCGCCGCCTGGGGTGAGCCCGCGTGTGATCGGTGGCGCTTTGTGTGCGATTGGTCGCGCCTCGGGTGTGCGCTAGTTGGCACCTGCCCTGGCCGCCCTGCGCCACAAGCGGGCTGGCGGCTGAAAATTCAGCCATGTCTGTTTTTGTCGCCTGCCACGCGCCCTGGCGCTTTGGATGAGGGCGGCACGCAGCCTGCCATGGCGCGCCACACCGGGCGTTCGTACTGGCAGGCGCTGACCCGCGCAGCGCTTGCCGCGGCGCTGGTGCACCTTGCGTTCAGCGCGGTGTTTTTTGCGTTGCACGCACCGCTGATGGCATGGGCCAACCTGGGCAGCATTGGCAAGCTGCTGCTGGGTGTGTTGCTGGCCGGCTTCTACATCGGGCTCGACGCCTATTCACGGCTGCAACCACCCGTGAGCCCCATTGCCGCCGACGCGCTGGATCTCGTGCGCTACTTCAACATCGCGGCCACGCTGGCCTTGCTGGCCTACCTGGCGCACTACTACTTCGGCGCGGTGCTGCGCGCCGAGCGCCGCTTGCACAACCTGGCCACCACCGATTCGCTCACCGGCCTGGCCAACCGCCGCCGGGTGATGCAGGTGGCCGCGCAGCAGCTGGGGCGGCGCCGCCGTGACGGCACGCCGCTCAGCTTCATGCTCGGTGACGTCGATCATTTCAAGGCGGTGAACGACCGCCATGGCCACGACACCGGCGATCGCGTGCTCATCAAGGTGGCTGGCACATTGAAGGCCGCGACACGCGAAGCCGACACCGTGAGCCGCTGGTGCGGCGAAGAGTTTCTGGTGGTCTTGCCCGAGACCGACCTCGCTACCGCGCTCAAGGTCGCCGAGCGGGTGCGCGAGTCGGTGCGCCAGGTTGTCGTCATGCGTGGCAGCCAGGCGGTGAACGTGACGATCACGCTAGGCGTGAGCAGCCTGCGCGGTGGCGAGTCGCTCGACGACGCCATCGCCCGTGCCGATGCGGCCATGTACCAGGGCAAGGTCGACGGGCGCAACCGCAGCGTGGCCGAGACCTTGCACTGACAGCGATCAAATCGCACAGGCGAAGCGAAGTGCCCATTCAAGCAACGCCCGCGGAACCGGCTTTGCCGGGCCGCCAGGCGGCGCCCCTCGGGGGCAAGAGCGCAGCGACTGGGGGGCTCAGGGATACAGGCCGCGCTCTTCGCGCGCGGTCAAGATGCGCTCGCAGGCCACCGCAAACGTCGCGGTGCGCAGCGTGATCTTGTGGTGGTCGGCGGTGTCCCAGATGTGCTTGAGCGCATCGACCATGATCTTGTCGAGCCGCACGTTGATCTCGTCTTCGCTCCAGAAGAAGCTCGAGAAATCTTGCACCCACTCGAAGTAGCTCACCGTCACGCCACCGGCGTTGCAGATCACGTCGGGCACCACCAGCACACCACGCTCCTTGAGCACGTCGTCGGCCTCGGGCAGGGTCGGGCCGTTGGCGCCTTCGAGCACCAGCTTGGCCTTGATGCGGTTGGCGCGCGGCACGGTGATCTGGCCTTCGAGCGCGGCCGGGATCAGGATGTCGCAGTCCACGTTCCAGAAGTCTTCGTTGTCTACTTTTTCGGCGTCTTTGTAGCCCGAGATGCCACCGTCACGCTTGAGCACGGCCATGGTGTTGGCCATGTCGAAGCCTTTCGGGTTGACGAGCGTGCCGGTGTGGTCTTGCACCGCCACCAGCGTGGCGCCCGCGCCGATGAACAGCTCGGCCGCCGAGCTGCCCACGTTGCCCATGCCTTGCACGGCGATGCGTGCGCCGTTGAGGTTGAGCCCGATGCGGCGCGCGGCTTCACGGCCGGTCACGAACACACCGCGCCCGGTGGCCTTCACCCGACCCAGTGAGCCGCCCAGGTGCAGCGGCTTGCCGGTGACCACGCCGGTGGCGGTGGTGCCGGTGTTCATCGAGTAGGTGTCCATCATCCAGGCCATGATCTGCCCGTTGGTGTTGACGTCGGGCGCAGGGATGTCGCGCTGCGGGCCGATGATGATGCCGATCTCGCTGGTGTAGCGGCGCGTCATGCGCTCCAGCTCTTTTTGCGAGAGTGTCTTCGGGTCGACGCGGATGCCACCCTTGGCGCCACCATAAGGCAGGTTGACCGCGGCGCATTTCACCGTCATCCAGGCGCTGAGCGCCATCACTTCTTCCAGCGTCACGTCGGGGTGATAACGCACCCCGCCCTTGCCGGGGCCGCGCGACAGGTTGTGCTGCACGCGGTAGCCCTCGAAGTGGGCCACGCTGCCATCGTCCATCTCGATCGGCACGTCGACGATCAGCGCACGTTTGGGGCGCTTGAGGGTTTCAGACCAGTGCGCCAGGTGGCCGAGGTAGGGCAACACGCGGTCGACTTGCGACAAATAGGTGTGCCAAGGGCTGGTGGCGCTGGGGGTGACGTAGGACAGGAAGCTCATGAAATCGGTCTCCGTTGATGGGGTCATGCCGGCCGCGCGCCGCACTCGTGATGCGTGGCGTTGGCATGGAGCGAGACTGTAGGCGCAGGCGAGCGCTCAGGTCATGCAGCCTGTGCATGGCCTCGGCTGCGCCGGGCATGGAGCGCTGTGTCCGGTGTGTCCGGTTTAAGGCGCTGGCCACGTTGGCCTCGGCAAGACAGACCCTTGCCGGAGTTGCCATGCGCCCCCGTTCTCATTCGCTGAGCTTGTTGTTTTGCACCTTGTTGGCCGCTTGCGGCGGTGGGGGTGGCGGCGGGCCGGCTCCCGCACCACCCCCCGCTCCGGGGGGCAACCAGCCGCCGGTCGCCAGCTTCACCGCACCGGCCACGCTGGTGGCGGCCGGTGTGGCCGGTTTTGATGCACGCGGCTCGAGCGACCCCGAAGGCAGCACGCTCAACTACCGCTGGGACTTTGGCGACGGCAACCACGGTGGCGCGGCGCAGATCGCCCATCTCTACCCGGCGGCCGGTCGCTACAGCGTGCGCCTGACCGTGACCGACGTGCAAGGCGCCAGCCACGAGACCACGCGCGAGATCACCGTCACCCCGAGTGCTGCCACGCCCACGGCCCAGGTCACGGGCCTGGTGAAAGGCACGGACGGGTTGCCCCTGGCGGGGGCGAACGTCGGTGTGGCGGGTGGCGCGAGCCCTGTGGTCTCTGATGCACAAGGCCGTGTTTCTCTGACGGTGAACGCCGGGGCCGAGGTCGCCTTGCGGGTATCACGCACGGGTTACGCCGACCAGACGCATGTGCTGCACTTGCCCGCCAGCGTGGGCAGCGACGGCTACTTCGAAGCCACGCTGATGCCGCGTGCCGCCGCCCA
>JACMKJ010000484.1 GCA_014380155.1 Rhizobacter sp.
TGGCGGCCAGGTTGTCGCCACCCGACTCGATGAATACGATGTCGGCATTGGGAAACTTCTCCAGCATGCGGTCGACGGCTTCGAGGTTGATCGACGCGTCTTCGCGGATGGCGGTGTGCGGGCAGCCGCCGGTTTCAACACCCATGATGCGATCGGCCTCGAGCGCACCGGCCACGGTCAGCAGGCGCTGGTCTTCCTTGGTGTAGATGTCGTTGGTGACGACCACCAGGTCGTATTGCTGGCGCATGCGCTTGCAGAGCATTTCGACCAGGGTGGTCTTGCCCGAGCCGACGGGGCCGCCGACACCCACGCGCAGTGGGGGCAGTTTCTTGGTGCGGCCGGGGATGGTGTGCAAGGCAGTGGTCATGATCTGAAGAGTCTGGAGTATTGGGTTTCGTGCTGCGCCGAGAGTATGGCGAGCATGGGGGTGAAGGCCTGGCGCTCGCTGTCCGTCAACTTCATCGCGTGGTCGACGGCGCCCGGAATGGCGGCGCTCAGTTGCGACAGCACACGCTGCCCGGCGCTCTGGCCCAGTGGCACGGCCTTCAAAGCGGCTTGCATCATGTTTTCAGCCCAGCTGAAAGCCAGGCTGATGAGGCTTTCTCGCCACGGAGCGCCGGTTTGTGCGGTGGCGAGGGCGAACGCCACCGGCCAGGTGGGTGCGGGTTTCAGTGAGCCCAGGGCTGCCACGCGCTCATCGGTGATGCCGCGGTTCTTCAGCCACTCCACCAGCGAGCGGCCCATCTGCTCGGTCTGCAGTCGCATCTCGCTCGCTTCACGCGTGGTGGTGACCCAGGCGTTCAGCTCGGCGATGTGGGTGAAGTCGTTGCGTTGCCAGGCCTTGAACGCCTTGCTCGCCACCGCGAGCTCGCCACGCGCCAAGCCCAGGTGCAGCTGGTCGAGCAGCCAGGCGGCGGTCTGCGCCTCATTCGTGACCAGACCCGCTTCGACGGCGGCCTCCAGGCCTTCGGAGTAGCTGAACCCCCCCACCGGCAGGGCCGGCGAGGCGAGCCACATCAGCTGCAGCAGCGAGCCGGCCGAGAGGGCGTCACTGCGCCGGGATGCAGGGCGGGAACGCATCAGTGGTCGTGCTTGCAGTCGGGGCCATGCACGTGGCCTTGGTCGTGGTCGTGCGCCTTCTTGGGCGCAGGCTCGTGCGCGTGATCGTGGCCATGCTCGTGATGAGCGTGCCCCTGCCCACCCGCCGAGTACGCACCACCTTCCGGCTCGAAAGGTGCCAGCTCTTCGGTGACGATCAGGTGCATCTGGCGCAGCATGTCGGCCAGCACGTGGTCGGGCTCCAGGTGCAGGTGCTCGGGCTGCACTTCGAGCTGCACGTGGCGGTTGCCCAGGTGGTAGGCGGCGCGCAGCAGGTCGAGCGGCGAGCCGTGCTCGGCGCAGGTGCGCACCACCAGCACCGGCTGCGGCGTGGCAATCACCTTGACCAGCGAGCCGTCTTCGGCCACCAGCACGTCGCCACCGCGCACCGCGGTGCCTCGGGGCAGGAAGATGCCCAGCGTGCGGCCTTGCGAGTCTTCGGTGTCGAAGCGGCTTTTCTGGCGTGTGTCCCAGTCGAGCACCACCGTGGATGCGCGCTTGAGCAGTGCCGGCGCGAGGCCGCGGCCTTGGGAGATGAGCTTGTTGATGGTGAGCATGGGGTGGGGTGCAGTGGGTCGTGCGGTGGGTATCGGCTGCCAGTGTGACACCACCGGCGTTGACGGGTCTGCGGCCTGGTGCTGCATGGCGAGGCTGTCGAGGGGCGGTTGTACCCCCCTTTTTGTTAATGCGAATCATTGCTGATACGATTCGCCAACTTCTTGATGCCGTCACGGCTTTGCCCCATGAAAACTCTTGCCTCCTCTCTCATTGCCGCCGCGTTCTCGGTGACCGCCTCCGCCGGCGCGCAGGCGCAAGTTGTCAACCTCTACACCGCCCGCCATTACCAGACCGACGAAGCGCTGTATGCCAACTTCACCAAAGAGACCGGCATCAAGATCAACCGCATCGAGGGCAAGGAAGACGAGCTGCTGGAGCGCATCAAGAACGAAGGCGCGAGCAGCCCGGCCGATGTGTTCATCACCGTCGACGCCTCGCGGCTGGAGATTGCCGACAAGGCCGGCATCTTCCAGCCGGTGCAATCGAAGGCGCTCGAAGCGCGTGTGCCCGCCCATCTGCGCACGCCGAACTGGCTGGCGTTTTCAACCCGGGCGCGGGTGATCGTCTACAACGCCCAGGCCATCAAGGCCGAGTGGGTGCAGTCGTATGACGACCTGGCCAACCCGCGCCTGAAGGGCCAGCTGTGTGTGCGCTCGGGTTCGCACCCGTACAACCTGTCCCTGGGTGCCGCGCTGCTGACCCACGAAGGCGAAGCCAAGACCGAAGCCTGGGCGCGTGGCGTGGTGGCCAATTTCGCGCGTGCGCCCAAGGGTGGCGACACCGACCAGCTGCGTGCCGTCGCCGCAGGCGAATGCGGCGTGGCGCTGGCCAACAGCTACTACGTGGCACGCCTGATGCGCTCGACCAAGCCCGAAGATGTGAAAGACATGGCGGCGCTGACGGTGGTGTGGCCGAACCAGAAGAGCTGGGGCACGCACGTCAACGTGTCGGGCGCCGGTGTCGTGAAGACGGCGCCGAACAAGGCCAACGCGGTGAAGTTCATGGAGTACCTGGCGAGCGACGTGGCCCAGGTCTATTTCGCCGATGGCAACAACGAGTGGCCGGTGGTGAAGGCGGTGGCCGTCAAGAACCCGGCGCTTGAGAAGCTCGGAGCGTTCAAGGCCGATGAGTTGCCGGTGGAGAAGTGGGCGCCGAACACGGCTACTGCGCAGAAAGTGTTCGACCGCGCCGGCTGGCGCTGATCGTTCGCGACGCAGCCACTCAGGTGCGCCAGACGCGGGGTGGCGTGGCGGTCAGGCCCCAGGCCAGCGCCCGCCAGCGTTTCCACACCTCGGTCAACAAGCCCATCGCCGGCTCCACGCGGTGGGCGAGCACCCGCAGCACCACCACCTCGGCGTGAGGCGCGGTGCAACCCGCAGTCGCCTTCAGCGGGTGGGCCTCGGCGGCCTCGCGTGCTGCCTCGAGCAGCTGATCTCGCCGGGCCGGCACCAGCGCCTGGCCGGTTGCAAACCACATCGTCGCCAGCACGCTGTGCCCCGCCCAGGCGAGCGGTGATTGCAACAGGCGTGTGTCGCCACCATCGATGGTGCCGCGCTCCAGCCACACCCCCGGCAGCTCGATCTGCTGCGTGTAGCGCCCGGCGTCGAAACGCTCGTCGCTCGCCGGCAGCCCCAGCGCGAGCACGTCCCAGCCGATCATCTCGGCCCCCGGTGCCAGCTCGAAGCGCATGCGGTTCTCGGCCAGCGTGTTGCGGTAGAGGATGGTCTCCAGCGGCAGCCACTCCAGCCGGGCCTCGCCGGCCACCTGGGCGGTGAGCGCCTGCAAGGCCGGCTCACCCGCGCTGCGATAAAAGCGCGTTGCACCCGGCGTGGTGATCAGCGCGTGGCTGCTTTCACCCAGGGTGGCGCTGATCTGCAGCACATCGCCACCGACCACGCCGCCCGGCGGGTGCACCAGCACGTTGTGGCAGATGCCCTGGCCCTCGGGGTACAGGCTTTGCAGAATGCGCAGCGGGCCGTTGTGTTCGTCATGGACGACGGTCTTGTGGGCGGTGCTGCGGCGGTAGTTGAGCTTGAGGTGGCCGTGCCAGCCCATAAAAAGCGTCGGTCCGTTGAAGTGCGGCGAGTGTAGTCAGTGCGAGTTCGAGCCGCGGTGTGCCCAGCCGGTGGTGCGCTTCTCGATCAGCGCGAAAAGTTCGTACATGGCCATCGCCATCGCACCCACCACCACCAGGCCGGCAAACGCCAGGCCCATCTGCATCGACGAGCCGGCCGAGATCAGCAGGTAGCCGATGCCCTCGTTGGCCGCCGTCATCTCCGACACCGTGGTGCCCACGAAAGCGAGCGTGATCGCCACCTTGAGCGAGCCGTAGAAATAGGGCATGGATCGCGGCAGGCCGACCTTGATGAGCACGTCCCAGCGTTTGGCGCCGAGCACACGCAGCACGTCTTCGAGCTCGGGCTCCAGCGTGGCCAGGCCGGTGGCGATGTTGACGGTGATCGGGAAGAAGGAGATGAGGAACGCGGTCAACACCGCCGGCCCCACACCGATGCCGAACCACACCACCAGAATCGGCACGAAGGCGGCCTTGGGCAGCGCGTTGAACGCGGTCATCAGCGGATATGCCGCTGAATAGAGGAAGGGCGACGAGCCGATTGCCATGCCCAGCACCA
>JACMKJ010000485.1 GCA_014380155.1 Rhizobacter sp.
GGATCGATATCGTAGGCATTGAGCAGAAAGCAGAAGTCGCGATTTACTTCGTCAATCAGCGGATGGCTAGCCTTCGGATGCGTGACCCAGAAGCCCATCATGCCCATCCCCATCTGTGTCATCTCATCTGCATGCGGGTGATACATGAACGTGCCCGGCCGGCGCGCCACGAACTCGTAAACGAAGGTCTTGCCCGGTGGGATGCCGGGTTGGGTGAGCCCCGTCACCCCGTCCATGCCGTTCGGCAGGCGCTGCCCGTGCCAATGCATGCTGGTGAGTTCGCCGAGCTTGTTGGTGACGAAGATGCGCACGCGGTCGCCCTCCACCACCTCGATCGTCGGCCCCGGGCTCTGGCCGTTGTAGCCCCACAGGTGGGCCTTGAAGCCGGGCGTCATCTCGCGCACCACGGGCTCGGCCACGAGGTGGAACTCTTTCACGCCCTGGTTCATGCGCCAGGGCAGTGTCCAGCCGTTGAGCGTGACCACAGGGTTGTAGGGGCGGCCGGTGGTGGGCACGAGCGGCGGCATGGTGTCGGGTTTGGTTTGAAGCACCGGCTCGGGCAAGGCGGCCATCGCCACCTTGCTGACCGAGGCCGCCGTGGCAGCGGCGGTGATGGCGCCGGCACCACCCAGAAGAGAACGTCGGGAAACCATGGTGTGTTCCTTGAATGTGTGGGTCAGTGCGCGCCGGCCTCGGCCGCCATCGCGGGGCCGCTCGATGCGCCAGCGGGTGAGGCCAGGCCGGGCTTGCCGATGAGGGCCATGTCGAGGTCGGCCTGGGCGACCCAGAAGTCGCGCTTGGCTTCGATGGCCGCGTTGACGCTTGCGATCTGCGCGCGTGCATCGGCCAGCAGCTCGAACACGCCGATCAGCATGCCGTTGTAGCGAAGCACGTTTTCTTCGGCGATGCGTTGGCGCAGCGGCACGATCTCGTCGAGGTGGTGGCGTGCGATGTCATACGCCGTTCTGTAGGCACCATACGCTTCGCGCACCTCGGAGCGGGCGTTGATGGCGGTCTCGGCGGCGCGGTGCACGCTTTGCATGTAGACCGCTTCGCTGCGCGCCACACGCGCGCCGCTCCAGTCGAACAAGGGCAGCTCGAAGCTCAGCTCCCAGCCGCGCTGGGTGGGCGCTTCGTTCGAGCTGTTGCGCACCAGGCCCAGTTCCAGCACGTTGATGAAACGGGTGCGGCGTGTGAGGCCCAGGTTCCTGGCGGTCTGCTCGGCCGCGAGCCGGGCGCCTTGCACGTCGAGCCGCTGAGCGAGCGCCACGCGTTCAATGTCGGGCAGGTCGAGCGGCTGCGCCGGCAGGTCGGGCAGGCGTTCGGGCAGCGTGAACTGCGTCTGCGGCCCCCAAGCCCCGAGCAAGCGCGTCAGGCGCTCGCGACTGGCGCGTTGGGCCTGTTCAGCGAGCGCAAGGTTCAGCGCCGCGTCGGCATAAAAGCCTTGCTCGCGCGCACGCTGCAGCTTGTTGAAGTTGCCCACCTGCTCCATGCGTCGCGCCAGCTCGGCGCTGGCCTCGGCGGCCTGCTTCACCTGCTGCATGTAGCGCACGCTTTCTTGGGCCGCGAGTGCGTTGACATACGCTTTGCGGGTGTCGGCAGCGAGCGAGAGCACGTTCATCGCAACCAGGCTTTGCGTCTGCTCGAAACGCCGTGTCTCCATCGGGCCGATGAGCGGCATGGCGAGCAGGCGCGCCAGGTTGAGGTGCAGCCCACGCTCTATCTCGATCTCGTCGCCACGCGTCATGCGCCCGAAGCTGAAGCCCGGGTTGGCCAGGCGACCGGCTTGCACCCGCTCCGCTTCGCTGATGCCGAGTTCCTGGAAGCTCGCTTGCAGGCCGCGGTTGTTCAACAGGGCGACCTGCACTGCGTCATCCATGGTCAGCGGTTTGGCCAGCAACTCGGCGACGCGCTGGTCGATGGCCGCCTGGTCGGCGGCCGAGCGTGCCCAACGCAGCTCCTTGCCCAAGCGGTTTTGTGCCGTTTGTTCGACCGTCGCAAAACCGCCGTCCGCGCTGAAAGACGCGCAGCCCGCGAGCACGGCGCTGAGCAGCACCGCTGCCGCAGCGAGTGAGGTTCGGGCGCTCATGGCTTGTTGTGCCGGTGGGGCACCGGCTTGGAGGGGGGTTGTGATGCGGCCGAAGCCGGCGCAGCCACCGGCTCGGACTGCTGCGCCTCGCGGGTGTAGACACGCCAGCCGCCGATGCGGGTGACGGTGTCGTTGGCCTCGCGCCATGAGAGGGGTTTGTCCTCACCCGGCCGACGGTAGCCAGCGAACGACGAGGTGTAGGCCGCCGCTGGCACCTTGGCCTGCGGGTCGAGCGGGTCGGGCCGGGCGCCCGATGCGGTGTTTTGCGCCTGCGCCGCGCAGGCGGCCAGCAGCAGCGCGGCTGGTGTGAGCCAGCGACAAGTGGAGACAAGCATGATGACCTCGCGTCAAAGCCAGAGGGCTCCCGCGCCGCGCGTGCGGCAAGGAGTGACGTGCCCGGCGGGGGTGCCGCCGGTCAGTGTGCGAGGGGGCTTCGGGGTGGCCGCTCGGGGCCGTCTGTCGCAA
>JACMKJ010000008.1 GCA_014380155.1 Rhizobacter sp.
CCAGATGCAGGTGTCCATCGCCGTCTTACCGGCGCCGAGCACCACGAAGCGCCATGGCATCGGCCCGCCTCGCGCCATGTGCCACAGCCCCGGCAGGGCGTTGGGTGGCACGACGCGCGCACCCGCGCCCAGCTCGAAGCCCGGTGTGTGCGTGGACGGCACGGCCGGGCTGAAATAGGTGGCATCGACGACCTTGCGGTGCACCGTGACCAGCGTGCGCTCGCCCGACAGCAGCGACTCGAACTCGCCGCCACCGTCGGCATCGCCGAGGTAGTTGCTAAGCGGGTGGTAGCTCACGCGGCCGCTCGCCAGCAGCCGGTGGTTCATCACCCGATCGAAATAGCCGCTGACCTCGGGGCCGCTCGCCAGCTCGGCCATGCCGCGGTTCAGGCCGACAGGGTCCTTGAGCCCGCTGCCCAGTTCCATCGACGCCACGCCATAGAACGACGAAGGCTGGTGCAACGTGACGAAAGGGTAGGCGTCGTTCCAGTGCCCGCCGGGCTTGCCGTGCCGATCGATCAGGGTGACGTGCGCATCGGTCTCGGCGACCAGCGTGTCGGCGAACGCCAGGCCAGTGGCACCGGCGCCGATGATCAGGTAGTCGGTCTCTGCACGGCGCATGGCTTCCTCAATGGCCGAACACAGGCCGAGCAGGATTGTAGGAGTCGCTTCCCGCGCGGACGCCCTTGCTCACCCCAGGCTCGGGGCGACTCGGCACGGAAGCACAAACCGCGTCGGTCCCACCGCTTCCGGCCAACGAGCCGCACCTGAAGCCGCGCAAAAAAGAGCGCACCCAAGCCGCGCCCCACCCGTTCTGGCTTGACGCCGTGCGCGCATCCGCTGCGCGCAGCCGTTGCCCATCTGAAGGCCCGTGTGGGCATGCCGAAGTGCTGCGCGCGCCCTGACGAGAGGACTGAAAACCTCTGAACCTGCCCTTCACCGGCGGTCGGTTGTGCCGGTGTTGACTGGCCATGGCGTGAGCAGCCAGCAAAGATCTCGCAGGCGGTCCCATCGCCACTTGTTCGCGAGGGGCTGGCACCCTCGGGATACGGCGTGCCAGTGCTCGATGAGTGCACAAGAGACAGTCAGGCGGAAGCGCGCACCCTGGCCCCACGCTTGTGAGACATGTGGGGCATGCCCGCAGGGTCCAGTGCCAGCAACCTGTCGCGAAATGTGGTCGCCGAGGCCGACAGCCGATGCTGCGTCCGGTGCACCACGTACCACTGGCGCATGATGGGAAAGCCTTCTACGGACAGCACGGCGAGGCAGCCCGTCTGCAGTTCGAGCTCGATCGTCTGCGCTGACACGACCGCCACCCCCAGACCGGCGCGGACGGCCTGCTTGATGGCCTCATTGGTGCTGAATTCGCAGCCTGCGCGGATCGTCAGCCCCAGCGCTGCGAATTGGCGCTCAGCCGCGGCGCGCGTGCCCGATCCTGGCTCGCGCATGACCAGAGCCTCCTCAGCCAAGCGCACCATGCTCACCTGCTCCTGCCCGACCAGCGCGTGCCGCGGCGATGAGATGATCACCAGCGGGTTGTCCTTGAAGTTCTGCGCCACCACGTCGACGCCGTCAGGGGGCTGGCCGGTGATCGCCAAGTCGGTGCGGCTGTCGGCGAGGGCGGACAGCACAAACTCCCGGTTGCCCACCTGGAGACTGATACGCACCCCCGGATGGCGTGCGTTGAATTCTGCGATCAACGCCGGCAGGAAGTAATTCGCGGTCGACACCACCGCGAGGCGCAGCAATCCGCGCTCGAGCCCAAGGAACTGCACCATGGCCGCGTTGAGGTTCGCCATGCGACAGGCAATGTCGCCAGCATGCACTCGCAGCGTCTGACCCGCCTCCGTCAGGCAAATCCGCCTGCCGATCTGCTCTACAAGCGGCAGGCCAATCTGCTCTTCGAGCTGCTTCATTTGCATGGACACCGCCGGCTGCGTCAGGTGCAATTCGCCGGCGGCCCGCGAGATAGAGCCGTGGCGGGCAACGGCTTCGAAGATGCGCAGGTGACGCAAAGTTATGTGCATGCCGACTCGCCGAGGTGGATGGCCGAGTCGGCATCGTAGCAGCGGCCCCTAGGTTGAAGGCGTGTGGCGTTACGTTCCCCGTGGCGCATGGGAGGCCGTGGCTTCAGAGACCGCCTGAAACCCGACAAACGCCCGAACGAACGGTGGCCGCCCCTCAGGCCAAGGTGGCGGTGGCCAGCAACCCAGCCTTGCCATCGGGCCCCTGCGCCTGCAGAGCCACGCTGTCGCCCTCCGGGGTGCCGACCAGTCGCACTGGGCCCAGGTCGAACAGCGGTGCCACGCCACGGAAGCTGAAGGCCCGCATGGGCCGCGCCGTCGACCGCCGCACCAGCTGGGCCAGCAGCACGGCGGTCAGCGGGCCGTGCACCACCAGGCCGGGGTAACCCTCGACCTCGCGGGCATAGCCGCGGTCGTAGTGGATGCGGTGGGCATTGAAGGTCAG
>JACMKJ010000486.1 GCA_014380155.1 Rhizobacter sp.
GCGGCGCAGATCGCCCTCGATGGTCATGCGACCGATTTCTTCACGAAGCTTTTCCAGGTCCGCGTCCGTCAGGTCCTTGATCTTCCGATCGAAGGGCACGCCGCTGGCGGTGCAGATCTTCTGCGCCGTGGAGCGGCCGATGCCGTAGATCGAAGTCAGGCCGATCTCGGCGTGCTTGTGCGGCGGAATGTTGATACCAGCAATACGTGCCATGTTCTTCCTCTATTCGCTTAACTCGTCAACGCGTCGTCAAAGACTACGGATCAGCCTTGGCGCTGCTTGTGACGCGGATCAGTACAGATCACGCGCACCACGCCCTTGCGACGGATGACCTTGCAATTCCGGCACATCTTCTTTACCGATGCAGCAACTTTCATGCTTCTCTCCTAGCCTAAGTTTTCCTAGGCCTTTGCAGACCGCTTCAATTCAAAACTGCCAAACTCACTTGGCGCGGAACACGATGCGTGCCCGCGTCAGGTCGTAAGGCGTCAACTCGACCGTCACCTTGTCTCCAGGCAGGATGCGGATGTAGTGCATGCGCATCTTCCCCGAGATATGTCCGAGCACGATGTGCCCGTTCTCCAACTTGACCCGAAACGTGGCGTTGGGCAGATTTTCAAGAATCTCGCCCTGCATCTGAATGACGTCGTCTTTCGCCATGCCTGCCGTTTCGTTGTCTTCTGTTCGTTCTTGCCTGGCCTCAACTGGCCTTGAAACTTGCCTTCTTCAGCAGCGACTCGTACTGCTGGCTCATCACATACGACTGCACTTGAGCCCAGAAATCCATGGTCACCACAACGATGATCAGGAGCGAGGTACCACCGAAGTAAAACGGCACGTTGTACTTCAGCACCAAAAATTCAGGCAGCAGGCACACCGCGGTGATGTAGACGGCGCCGGCCAACGTGAGGCGACCCAGAATGCGATCGATGTGCTTGGCAGTCTGGTCACCAGGGCGAATGCCCGGAATGAACGCGCCGCTCTTCTTCAGGTTGTCTGCAGTCTCACGGCTGTTGAACACCAGCGCCGTGTAGAAGAAGCAGAAGAACACGATGGCCGCAGCGAACAGCATCACGTAGATCGGCTGCCCCGGCGACAACATCGCAGCCAGGTCCTTCAACCAACGCAAGCTGTCACCAGTCGCGAACCACCCCACCACGGTCGCCGGCAACAGGATGATCGACGAAGCGAAGATCGGCGGAATCACGCCCGACATGTTGAGCTTCAAAGGCAGGTGCGACGACTGCCCGCCGTACACCTTGTTGCCCACTTGCCGCTTGGCGTAGTTGACGAGAATCTTGCGCTGGCCACGCTCAACAAACACGACCACGAAGGTCACGCCACCAATCAGAACCACGATGAAAAGGGCCACCAAGACACTCATCGCACCGGTGCGCACCAGTTCCAGCAGGCCACCAATCGCACTCGGCAGACCCGCCGCGATGCCGGCGAAGATCAGGATCGAGATGCCGTTGCCCAGACCACGCTCGGTGATCTGCTCACCCAGCCACATCAGGAACATGGTGCCAGCCACCAAGCTGACCACCGCCGTCATGCGGAAGCCAAAGCCGGGGGAAATCACCAGGCCAGGCGAACCTTCAAGAGCGAGTGCAATGCCCAGCGCCTGGAACAGAGCCAGACCCAGCGTGCCATATCGCGTGTACTGCGTGATCTTGCGACGGCCGGATTCGCCTTCCTTCTTCAGCGCCTCCAGCGAGGGCACGACATAGGTCATCAACTGCATGATGATCGACGCCGAGATGTACGGCATGATGCCCAACGCAAACACCGTGAAGCGCGAGAGCGCTCCACCCGAAAACACGTTCAACAGGCTGAGAATGCCGCCTTCCTGGCCCTTGAACATCTCTTGCAGCTGGGCCGGGTCGATGCCAGGCACAGGGATGTGCGCACCGACGCGATACACCACGAGCGCGAGCAACAAGAAGACAAGCCGGCGACGAAGGTCACCGAACTTGCCGCTCTTGGCCAGCTGATTCGCGTTGGTTGCCACTGAAGCGTATTCCGTTGTCTAGTAGTTAAGCTGCGACCGAGCCACCGACGGCTTCGATGGCTGCCTTGGCACCTGCGGTGGCGCCGACACCCTTGAGCATGACCTTCTTGGTCAGCTCGCCAGTCTTGATGACCTTCACCACCTTGGCGAGTTGGCCCACCAGGCCGGCCTGCTTCAGCGTCAGCATATCGACCTCGTCGGCACCCAGAGCTTCCAGGTCACCCAAGGTGATTTCAGCGTTGTACTTCAGCGTGGTCGACTTGAAACCACGCTTGGGCAAACGACGCTGCAAGGGCATCTGGCCGCCTTCGAAGCCGACCTTGTGGTAGCCACCCGAACGCGACTTCTGGCCCTTGTGGCCACGACCTGCGGTCTTGCCCAGGCCAGAGCCGATGCCACGGCCGACACGGCGGCGGGCATGCTTAGCGCCGCTGGCGGGTTTGATGCTGTTGAGTTCCATGTTCGTTCCTTAGGCCTCAGAGCACTTTGACCAGGTACTGGACCTTGGTGATCATGCCGCGCACGGCGGGCGTGTCTTCGAGCGTCGATTCGCTGTTGAGCTTGCGCAGGCCTAGGCCGCGCACGGTGGCACGGTGCGATTCGCGCGTGCCGGCGATGCTGCGAACCAGCTTGACCTTGAGAGTGCTCTTGGGTGATTTGTTGTCGGCCATGATGTGTGTCCTTGTCGTACGCCGATCAGCCGAGGATTTCTTCGACCGTCAGGCCACGCTTGGCGGCGATCTCGGCCGGCGTGCTGATGTTCTTCAAGGCGTCGAGCGTGGCGCGAACCATGTTGTAAGGGTTCGACGAGCCGAGGCTCTTGCAGACGATGTCGGTCACGCCCATCACTTCGAAGACGGCGCGCATCGGGCCGCCGGCGATGATGCCGTCACCCGGCTTGGCCGGGGCCATCAGCACGCGCGAAGCGCCGTGCTCACCCACCACCTTGTGATGGATCGTGCCGTTCTTCA
>JACMKJ010000487.1 GCA_014380155.1 Rhizobacter sp.
AGTTGTTCGGTGCGCTCGAGCACCTTGCCCGAAGCGTCGAAGTACTTCAGCTCGAAGGTGGCCATCGCCACGTCATGGATCTTGCCCATGTTGTGGTCGAGGCGTGTCACTTCCAGCCACTTGGCTTCGGGCGTGACCATGCGCCACGAGGCGAGGTTGTCGAGCGCAGTGCCCCACAACACCGCTTTCTTGCCACCGGCGTTCATCGCGATGTTGCCGCCGATGCACGACGCCTCGGCCGAGGTCGGGTCGACGGCGAAGACAAAGCCCGCGCGCTCGGCTGCATCGGCCACACGCTGCGTCACCACACCGGCTTCGGTCCAGATGGTCGCGACGTCGCGGTCCATGCCGGGCAGGCGCAGGTGCTCCACCTCGGTCATGGCTTCGAGCTTCTCGGTGTTGATGACCGCGCTGTTCCAGGTGAGCGGGATCGCGCCACCGGTGTAGCCGGTGCCGCCGCCTCGCGGAATGATGGTCAGGCCCAGCTCAATGCAGTGCTTGACCAGCGCGGCCATCTCGGCCTCGGTGTCGGGCGTCAGCACGACGAACGGGTATTCGACACGCCAGTCGGTGGCATCGGTCACGTGCGAGACGCGCGACAACCCGTCGAACTTGATGTTGTCTTTGGCGGTGTGGCGGCCCAGCACGCGCGTGGTCTTGCGGCGCAGGTCGGCCACCCGCTCGAACTGATCGGCAAAAGACTTCACCGCCGCGCTGGCGGCCTGCAGCAGCTCGCCCACAAAACCATCACGCGCGCCATCGGCCTCGGGCTTGCGGCGCGCCTGCACCTCGCCCAGGCGGTGGTGCAAGGCGTCGATGAGCAGCTTGCGGCGGCGCGGGTTGTCGAGCAGGTCGTCTTGCAGATAGGGGTTGCGCTGCACCACCCAGATGTCGCCCAGCACCTCGTACAACATGCGCGCCGAGCGGCCCGTCTGGCGCTCTTCGCGCAGGCGGTTCAGCAGCTCCCATGAGCGAGAGCCCAGCAGGCGGATCACGATCTCGCGGTCGGAGAACGAGGTGTAGTTGTAGGGAATTTCGCGCAGCCGGGGCGCGTTGTGCGCAGCGTCGGCTGCGGCGGTGATCTGGTTCAGCGGAATCGGTGCGTTCATGGGCTCCAGGCGTCTCGCGCGCCTGCTATGCACTTGGACACGAATGGTACCGCAGCCCTCCAGGGCAGCAGCCCGGCAAGGCCTTGTGTCCCCGGCAGATCCGCACGCAAGCTCCAGAGGGGTTATCCCCGTTGTGATGCCCTCTCTTAAGCGACATAAACACGCCTGTCACAAATCCGACGCAAACTGTCCTGTTGGTCACAAGCCTCAGGTTCACCTCAACGGAGTCGTCATGAACAACAAACCTCTCGCGCTCGTCTCATCTCTTCTGGCGCTGGCCTTGTCGGGCCCCGCCCAGGCCCAGGTCGAAATCCAGTGGTGGCACTCGATGACCGGCGGCCTCAACGACTGGGTGCTCGACCTGGCCAACGGCTTCAACGCCAGCCAGAAAGACTACAAGGTCGTGCCCACCTACAAGGGCACCTACGACGAGACCATGCCGGCTGCGATCGCCGCTTTCCGCGCCGGTACCGCGCCGCACATCCTGCAGGTGTATGAAGTGGGCACGGCGACGATGATGTCGGCCAAAGGCGCGATCGTTCCTGTCGGCAAGGTTTTGGGTGACGCCGGCCACAAGTTCGACCCCAAGGCCTACATCCCGGCGGTGGTGGGCTACTACACCGCCCCCAATGGGCAGATGCTCAGCTTCCCGCTGAACAGCTCGACCACCGTCTTCAACTACAACAAAGACGCCTTCCGCAAGGCCGGCCTCGACCCCAACAAGCCGCCCACCACCTGGCCCGAAGTAGCGCTCGCCGCCGCCAAGCTCAAGGCCTCGGGCATCAGCTGCCCCTTCACCACCAGCTGGCAGGGCTGGACGCAGCTTGAGAGCTTCTCGACCTGGCACAACACGCTCTTTGCCACGCAGAACAACGGCTTCGGTGGCACCAACGCGCGCCTGGTCTTCAACAGCCCGCTGCACGTGCGCCACATCGAGAACCTGGCCAACATGGCCAAACAAGGGCTGTTCGTCTACCGCGGTCGTGGCAACGCCGCCGACGCGAGCTTCTACTCGGGTGAGTGCGCCATGGCCACGGCCTCGTCGTCCACCTACGCCAGCATCAAGAAAAACGCCAAGTTCGACTTCGGCATCGCGACCCTGCCCTATTACCCCGACGTACCGGGCACGCCGCAAAACACCGTGATCGGCGGCGCTTCGCTGTGGGTGATGGGCGGCAAGAAGCCGGCCGAGTACAAGGGCGTGGCCGAGTTCTTCCACTACCTGACCAATGTCGAGATCCAGGCCAAGAGTCACCAGCGCACCGGCTACCTGCCGATCACGCTGGACTCGTTCACGCTGACCGAGAAGTCGGGCTTCTACAAGCAGAACCCCGGCACCGACGTGGCCGTGAACCAGATGATCCGCAAGACCACCGACAGGTCGCGCGGCATCCGCCTGGGCAACTTCGTGCAGATCCGCGCGATCGAAGACGAAGAGCTGGAGCAGGTGTGGTCGGGCAAGAAGACCGCCAAGGAAGCGCTCGACAGCGCGGTCAGCCGTGGCAATGAGTTGCTCGAACGCTTCGAGAAGGCGAATAAGCTCTGACGTCACTTCCACTGCGGCCCTTTCCCGGTGGCTTCTGAAAAACGCGTCGTCTTCAAATCGGGCTGGCTGCCTTGGGTGCTGATCGCGCCCCAGGTAGTCGTCATCGCCGTGTTCTTCTTCTGGCCGGCGGGCCAGGCCTTGTTGCAGTCGTTCCAGCAGTCCGATGCGTTCGGCATGTCGACCAGCTGGGTCGGCCTGGAAAACTTTGCCAACCTGATCAAAGACGCGACCTACCTCGCGTCGTTCAAGACCACGGCCGTGTTCTCGGTGCTGGTCGCCGGCCTTGGCCTGTCGATCTCGCTGCTGCTGGCGGTGTTTGCCGACCGTGTGGTGAAAGGCGCGCTGGTCTACCGCACGCTGCTGATCTGGCCGTATGCGGTGGCGCCCGCGGTGGCCGGGGTGTTGTGGCTGTTCATGTTCGCTCCGTCGATCGGCATCGTCTCGTATGTGCTGCGGAGTTTGGGGGTCGACTGGAACCACCTGCTCAACAGCGAACACGCGATGACGCTGATCGTGCTGGCCGCCGTCTGGAAGCAGATCTCGTACAACTTCCTGTTCTTCCTGGCCGGGCTGCAAAGCATTCCGCGCTCGCTGATCGAAGCGGCCGCCATTGACGGCGCGCGGCCGTGGCGGCGCTTCTGGACCATCCAGTTCCCGCTGCTGTCGCCCACCACTTTCTTCCTGTTCGTCATCAACGTGGTGTATGCCTTCTTCGACACCTTCGCCATCGTCGATGCCGCAACCCAAGGCGGGCCAGGCAAGGACACGGCCATCCTCGTCTACAAGGTCTATTACGACGGCTTCAAGGCACTCGACCTCGGCGGTTCGGCGGCGCAGTCGGTGGTGTTGATGGTGATCGTGATTGCTCTCACCATCGTGCAGTTCCGATTCGTCGAGAAGAAAGTGAACTACTGACATGGTCGAACGCCGCCCCACCCTGGGCATCCTCGCCCATGTGATCCTGATATTGGGCGTGCTGATCGTCGCGTTTCCGCTTTACGTGACCTTCATCGCCTCCACCCAGACGGCCGACGCGATCGTGCAGGCTCCGATGTCGCTGCTGCCCGGCAACCAATTGGTGGAGAACTACACCGCCGCACTCAAAGGCACCGGCATGGGTGCAGCATCGAACGCGCCGGTCGGCCGCATGATGTTCATCAGCCTAGTCACCGCACTGGTGATCGCGCTCGGCAAGATCGTCATCTCGCTGCTGTCAGCATTCGCGATCGTCTACTTTCGCTTCCCGTTTCGCATGTTCGTGTTCTGGTCCATCTTCGTCACGCTGATGCTGCCAGTGGAGGTGCGCATCGGGCCCACCTACTCGGTGGTGGCCAATCTGGGCATGCTCAACACCTATGCCGGCCTCACGGTGCCGCTGATCGCCTCGGCGACCGCCACCTTTCTGTTCCGCCAGTTTTTCCTCACCGTGCCCGACGAGCTGACCGAAGCCGCCCGCATCGACGGCGCCGGGCCGATGCGCTTCTTCAAAGACATCTTGCTGCCGCTCTCAGCCACCAGCTGCGCGGCGCTGTTCGTGATCCAGTTCATCTACGGCTGGAACCAGTACCTCTGGCCGCTGCTCGTGACTACCGACGAAAGCATGTACCCGGTGGTGATCGGCATCAAACGCATGATCAGCGGCGGCGACGCTGCGACCGACTGGAACATCGTGATGGCCACCGCGGTGCTCGCGATGATCCCGCCGGCATTGGTCGTGATCCTGATGCAGCGCTGGTTCGTCAAGGGCCTGGTGGACACGGAAAAATAGAACATGGCAGCCATCTCACTTCGCAACGTCATCAAGCGCTACGGCGCCGGCCCGAAGGCCAACCAAGTGATCCACGGTGTCAACGCCGAGGTCGCCGACGGCGAGTTCATCGTCATCGTCGGCCCCTCGGGTTGCGGCAAGAGCACGCTCCTGCGCATGGTGGCCGGGCTGGAAGAAATCTCGGGCGGCGAGATTGCCATCGGCCCGCGTGTCGTCAACGACATCGAGCCCTCGGAGCGCGACATCGCGATGGTGTTCCAGAACTACGCGCTGTACCCGCACATGACGGTGTTCGACAACATGGCCTACGGCTTGAAGATCGCCAAGGTGCCGGTGTCAGAGATCAAGGCGCGGGTCGACAAGGCCGCCGGCATCTTGCAGCTTGCGCCCTACCTCGCGCGCAAGCCGCGCGAGCTCTCGGGCGGCCAGCGCCAGCGGGTGGCGATGGGCCGCGCCATCGTGAGGCAGCCGCAGGTGTTCTTGTTCGACGAGCCGCTGTCCAACCTCGACGCCAAGCTGCGTGCGCAAACCCGCATCGAGATCCGCAAGCTGCACGCCGAGCTGGGCGTCACGTCACTCTTCGTCACCCACGACCAGGTCGAGGCGATGACGCTGGCGCAACGCATGATGGTGATGAACGCCGGGCGCATGGAGCAGTTCGGCACACCCGACGAGGTGTACACCCGGCCGGCCACCACCTTCGTGGCGAGCTTCATCGGCTCACCTCCGATGAACCTGTTGAAGGGCCTGGCACAAGGCGCCAGCTTCACGCTCGATGGCCAGACGGTGCCGCTGCCCGGCCCGGCGCCGCGCAACGGCGAGTTGACCTTGGGCCTGCGGCCCGAGCACGTGGTGGCCGGTGGGTCGGGGGGCTGGCCCCTCAAGGTGGAGCTGATCGAAATGCTGGGCGCCGAACGCCTGGTGCATGGCCAGCTGGGCAGCCATGACTTCACCTTGCGCATGGACGGCATGTTGCCGCCGCCCCCGATGGGCAGCACGGTTCAGCTGCAGCTGTCGGCGCAGCACCTGCACTGGTTCGATGTGGCTACAGGCTCGCGCGTCGAATGAAGGCGTGGCCCTACCCACTGTGGATCGCCCACCGCGGCGCCGGCAAGCTCGCTCCTGAGAACACACTCGCCGCATTTCGCCTCGGTGCCCACCACGGTTATCGCGCCTTCGAGTGCGACGTGAAGCTCAGCGCCGACGGCGTGCCCTTCTTGCTGCATGACGCCACCCTGCAACGCACCACGCCCGAGACCGGCGTGGCAAGCAAGCGCCCGTGGAGCGAACTGTCGCGCATGGACGCCGGCGGTTGGCACAGCCGCAGCTTTGCCGGTGAGCCGTTGCCCAGCCTCGACACGATTGCGCGCTACTGCATCCGCAACGGTTTCGCGCTCAACATCGAGATCAAACCCACACCCGGCCACAACGAAGAGACCGGCCGTGTGGTCTCCCAACACACCGCCGCACTGTGGGCCGATGAGTCGCTCAAGCCGCTGCTCAGTTCCTTCCAACCCGACGCACTCGCTGCGGCCCGCACGGCCGTTCCTTCGCTGCCACGCGCGCTGCTGCTCGACAGCTTGCGTGAGGGCTGGCTGGCCGAAGCGCAAAACCTCGGCTGCGTGGCCATCGTCGCCAACTGCCGCGTGCTCGACGCGACCGTGATCGCACAAGCCCACGCAGCCGGCTTGCGCGTGGCGAGCTACACCGTCAACGAGCCCGCCGAAGCGCATCGCCTGTTCGACGCCGGCATCGACGGCTTGATCACCGACGCGGTCGATCGTTTTTCACCGGGCTCAACCGTTCAGGTCTGAGCGTCCATCACCGTGGTCGGCCGCACCGAGGCCTCGCCGCCCAGCCATTCGTCGGCGTCTTCGGCTTCGGGCAGGACCTTCACACCACGGATCGCAGGGTGCCGCCAAGCCAGCAAGGCCAACAGCAGGGCCGACCCCCCCGAAAACGCCAGCGCCGCGCGCAGCCCGATGTGTTCGCCCAGCCAGCCACCGAGCAGCGCACCCGGCCCCGCCGCCAACAGGCTGAGCCAGCGCATCGCGCTCGTCATGCGGCCCAGCAGCGGGGCCGGCGTCACCGCCTGGCGCATGGCCAGGAAGTTGATGAACACCAGCACCGCACCGGCGCTGAACAGCAGCAGCATCACGGCAAACGCCGCCACCCCCCAGGCATTGGCCGGCGCCACGGCCAGCAACAGCCAGCCGGCGCCGCACACCGCCGTGCCGATCACCAGGCTGGGGCCGGGGCCCACGCGGCGGCTGATGCGGTTGCCCAGCACGCTGGCGATGATCGTGCCCAGGCCCATGCCCATGTAGCTCAAGCCCACCTGCTGCTCGTTCAAGCCGAGGGTGCGGGTGGCAAACAAGATCTGCACCACCAGCGCGGCGTGGTGGCACATCTGCCAGGCCCCCACGACCACGGCCAGCGCCACCAGCAACGGCGTGCCCAGCACGAAGCGCAAGCCGGTGCGCAGGTCGCGCCAGAAATGGGTGCCACCCCGCAGCGAGCGCCGGTCTTCCTGCACATGCACACCGCGCAGAATCGCGGCCGACACCACCAGCAGCACGGCATCCACCAGCAAGGCCAGCGGTGCACCGACCACCTTGATCAAGGCGCCGGCAAAACCCGGGCCGGCCACTTCGGCACCCGATGTGGCGAGCGCGTTCTTGGCATGTGCCTCGACGAGGCGGTCGCGTGCGACCACCTGCGTCAACACGATCTGCGCCGCCGAACCAGCCACGGTGTAGATGGTGCCGATCACGAAGCCCACCACATAGAGCCACGCCATCGACAGCCAGCCCATCCACCACGCGAGAGGCACGCACGCGACGACAACGCCGAGCAGGCACTCGCCGACCACGTAGACCGGCAGCTTGGGCACACGGTCGAGCCACACACCGGCAGGCAAGGAGAACAGCACGAAGGGCGCGATCTCCATGGCCGTCAGCAAGCCCATCTGCGTGGGCGTGGCGTTCAGCAGCACGGCGGCGGTGAGTGGCAAGGCCAGCATGGTCACCTGCCCGCCAAACGAGCTGATCAGGATGGAGCTCCACAGGCGCCGATAGACGGCGTCGCGCAGCAAGTCGTTGGGGGCCAGGCTCAGCCGCTGAGCCCAGGCTCGCCATCGTGCGATGAGCCGATTCAACATGTGTCGTCTCCTCTTTCGTCTGTCGCTCGGGTGCGGGTGGCACCCTGGTGGATCGGTGGATCCGGATCAGCGAAAGAAGAAGCGCGTCAAACCCGTTCTTCCGCTGAGGGTCTCAGCGGAACTTCGGTGGAAGCGAAGCTGAGAAGTTAAATGCCCCAGGAGGCCTGCGTGACCGATGGGGTTGGCGACGGCAGCTGAATGCCGCGTCGACGCACACCCGTGCCCAGAGCGCTGCCAACAGCAGCGTCATGCGAGGGGCGGGGCAGGTGTTTCATGTCATGCAGGTGGGGCGAGCGGCCATGCTACCAGCGGCATGTTGCGCGAGGCAAGCTCCAACGGCGAAGCCTCCCTAGAACCGAAGTCGCCAACGCGCGGTGGCGTGTCGCGATACCGCGCGTGCTCACAGTGGCCACTTCGCGGCTTGGCCTTGCGCAGGCCCATGCCGGTGCGCAACATGGGCATTCGTTTGTTTCACACCCACACCCACACGCCACCATGGACAGCAGCACACACCTCACCTCCAGCCACTCACACCGTGGGCGCTGGCTCGCGCTGATCGCGGCGCTGGCCATGCTGGCGCTCGGCGTGCACGGGCCCATCACCCAATGGGCGAGCTACCACCAGTTCGCCGACGCGCGGCCGTGGGGCCTGCTGCCGCATGCTGCCAATGTGCTGAGCAACCTGCCGTTCGCCGTGATCGGCGTGTGGGCGCTTTGGCGTCTTTCCGGTCAAGCCGGCATGTGGGCCTGGCGCTTGTTTGCCACGGCGGTCACGCTCACGGCGATCGGCTCGTCGGTCTATCACTGGCAGCCGAACAACGCAGGACTGGTGATCGACCGGCTGCCCATCGCATGGGCCTGCGCCACGCTGCTGTGCGCCTTCCTGGCCGAGCGGGTGGACGCACGCTGGGCGGATGCAAAGGCACTGGCGCTGGCCTTGGCCATCAGCTCGTTGGCCGTCGTGTGGTGGGCGGTGGGTGAAGCGCAGGGGCTGGGTGACCTGCGGCCCTATGTCTTCGTGCAGTTCCTGCCGATGCTGTTGATTCCAGCGGCGCTGCTGCTGAACATGCAGCCGGTGTCGGCACGCGCGCTGCCCGCTTCAGCCTGGTGGACCGCGCTCGCCTTGTATGGCCTCGCCAAGGCGCTGGAAGCAGCCGACCACCAGGTGCTGGAAACGCTCAGCGTGGTCAGCGGCCACAGCCTCAAGCACCTGCTGGCCGCCGGCACCGCTGGCTGGCTGCTGCGCGCAGCTTGGCTCAGCTGCGGTAATCGGCGTTGATCTTGACGTAGTCGACGCTGAAGTCGCAGGTCCACACCGTGGCTTGTGCCGGGCCACGGCGCAGGTCGATGCGCACCGTGATCTCGGCCTGCTTCATCACCCGCGCGCCATCGGCTTCTTGGTAGCTCGCTTTGCGACCACCATCGGTGACCACGTGCACGTCGTCGAGGAACATCTCGATGCGCGTCTGGTCGAGATCGGCGATGCCGGCGTATCCCACCGCCGCCAGGATGCGGCCGAGGTTGGGGTCGCTTGCAAAGAATGCCGTCTTCACCAGCGGCGAGTGGGCGATGGCGTAAGCCACCTGCTTGCACTCGGCCTCGGTCTTGCCGCCATCGACCTGCACCGTGATGAACTTGGTGGCGCCTTCGCCGTCGCGCACGATGGCCTGGGCCAGCTGCGTGGCGACGTCGATCACGGCCTGGCGCAGCAACGCGCCATCGCCCGAATCCAGCTGGGTGATGGGCGCATGGCCGGCCTGGCCGGTGGCCACCACGACGAAGGAATCGTTGGTCGAGGTGTCGCCATCGATGGTGATGCGGTTGAACGACTTGTCGGCCGCTTCACGGGTCAGCGCCTGCATCAGCTGCGGAGCGATCACTGCATCGGTGGCCAGGAAGCTCAGCATGGTCGCCATGTTGGGGCGGATCATGCCGGCGCCCTTGCTGATGCCGGTGATGGTGACCGTCTTGCCGCCGATCTGGATCTGCTTCGACGCCGCCTTGGGCACGGTGTCGGTGGTCATGATGGCCTCGGCCGCCACACCCCAGTTGCCTTCTTTCAGGTCGGCTATGGCGGCAGGCAACCCGGCCGCGATGCGGTCGGTGGGCAGCGGCTCCATGATCACGCCGGTGGAAAACGGCAGCACCTGCTCGGGCGAAAGGTTGAGCAACTGCGCCACCGACACGCAGGTCGAGAACGCGCGCATCAAACCGTCTTCACCCGTGCCGGCGTTGGCATTGCCGGTGTTGATGACCAGCGCACGCGGCCCGATGGCGGCGGCCAGGTGCTTGCGGCACAGCTGCACCGGCGCCGCACAAAAGCGGTTGGCAGTGAACACGCCCGCCACCTGCGAGCCTTCGGCCAGTGTGATGACCGTCAGGTCGCGCCGGTTGGCCTTGCGCACGCCAGCCATCGTGATGCCCAGCTGGACGCCGGGGACCGGGTACAGGGCGTTGGGGTCGGGGGCGGTGAGGTTGACGGGCATAGGGACTCCAAATCACGAGGGTCAGGCCGAACAAGGCTTCGATACCTCAGCCCGAACGGAGGAGAGGAGGGAACGAAGTAACCCGACCGATCAAGCAACGCCCGCGGAGCCGGCTCCGCCGGGCCGCCAGGCGGCGCCCCTCGGGGGCAGGAGCGTCAGCGACTGGGGGGCCTCATTCAAGCCAGCCTGCCGTGGCACAGCTTGTATTTCTTGCCACTGCCACAAGGGCACGGGTCATTGCGGCCGACCTTGGGTACCACGGTCGACTCGTCGGTTTCCTGCACCACGCTGCCGTCTTCGCTCGGGTGGGTGTAGGTCAGGTTGCTGATGGCTTCGACGCGCTCTTCGATCGCCTCGGTGGCTTCGGCCACCTGCTCCTGGGTCTGGATGCGCACCGTCATCAGCACCCGGGTGACGTCCATCTTCACGATGTCCAGCAACTGGCTGAACAGCTCGAAGGCTTCGCGCTTGTATTCCTGTTTCGGGTTCTTTTGCGCATAACCACGCAGGTGGATGCCCTGACGCAGGTAGTCGAGTGCAGCCAGGTGATCGCGCCAGTGCTGGTCGATCGACTGCAGGAGGATCATGCGTTCGAAGGGCATGAACTGCTCGGCCCCCACACGTTCCAGCTTTTCGTTGAAGCTGTCGTTGCCGGCCTTGACCACCATCTCGGCGATGTCTTCGGCGGTGATGGCATTGCTCTTCTCGACATGGGCCTTGACGGCCAGGTCGAGCTGCCACTCGTCACGAAGCGTCTTCTCCAGCGAATCCAGGTCCCACTGCTCTTCTACGCTGTCGGCGGGCACGTAGGTGTGCACCACGTCGGTCAACGTGCTTTCGCGCAGGCTGGTCACCTGTGCGGCGAGGTTTTGCGCTTCGAGGATCTCGTTGCGCTGCTGGTAGATCACCTTGCGCTGGTCGTTGGCAACATCGTCGTATTCGAGCAACTGCTTGCGCATGTCGAAGTTGCGTGCCTCGACCTTGCGCTGTGCGCCTTCGATGCTGCGGCTGACGATGCCGGCTTCGATGGCCTCACCTTCGGGCATCTTCAACCGGTCCATGATGGCGCGCACACGATCGCCCGCGAAGATGCGCATCAGCGGGTCTTCGAGCGACAGGTAGAAGCGCGACGAACCCGGGTCGCCCTGGCGGCCGGAGCGGCCACGCAACTGGTTGTCGATGCGGCGTGACTCGTGGCGCTCGGTGGCGATGATGCGCAGGCCGCCGGCGGCCTTCACCTGCTCGTGCAGGCCTTGCCACTCGCTCTTGAGCTTGTCGGCACGCGCCGCCTTGTCGGCATCGCCGATGGCGTCATCGGCCTCGATGACCTTGATCTGGTTCTCGACATTGCCGCCCAGCACGATGTCGGTGCCGCGACCGGCCATGTTGGTGGCGATGGTGATGACACCCGGGCGGCCGGCCTGCGCCACGATCTCGGCCTCCTTGGCGTGCTGCTTGGCGTTGAGCACCGCATGGGGCAGCTTGGCCGCCTTGAGCTTCTCGGAGATCAGCTCCGAGTTCTCGATCGAAGTCGTGCCCACCAGCACCGGCTGGCCACGCTGGTGGCAGTCGCGGATGTCGTTGATGACGGCGTCGAACTTCTCCTTGTTGGTCTTGTAGACCAGGTCGAGTTCGTCCTTGCGGGCGGTCGGCTTGTTGGGCGGAATGACCACGGTCTCAAGGCCGTAAATCTCCTGGAACTCATAGGCCTCGGTGTCGGCCGTGCCGGTCATGCCCGACAGCTTGCCGTACATGCGGAAGTAGTTCTGGAAGGTGATCGAGGCGAGGGTCTGGTTCTCGCTCTGGATCTGCACGCCTTCCTTGGCCTCGACGGCCTGGTGCAGGCCATCCGACCAGCGGCGGCCCGTCATCAGGCGGCCGGTGAACTCGTCGACGATGATGATCTCGCCGTCTTGCACCACGTAATGCTGGTCACGGTTGTAGAGGTGGCGCGCGCGCAGGGCGGCGTACACGTGGTGCATCAGCGTGATGTTCTGTGGGTCGTACAGGCTCGCGCCTTCGACCAGCAAGCCGGCTTCACGCAGGATGCGCTCGGCGTTTTCGTGGCCGTCTTCGGTCAGGAAGACCTGGTGCGACTTTTCGTCGACGGTGAAGTCGCCCGGGTCGATCACGCCCTCGCCGGTGCGCAGGTCGAGCTCGCCGATCTGCTTCTTGAGCTGCGGCACGACGGCGTTGATGCGCACGTACATGTCGGTGTGGTCTTCGGCCTGGCCGCTGATGATGAGCGGCGTGCGGGCTTCGTCGATCAGGATCGAGTCGACTTCGTCAACGATGGCGTACGGCAGGCCGCGCTGCACGCGGTCGGCCGTCTCGTGGACCATGTTGTCGCGCAAGTAGTCGAAACCGTATTCGTTGTTGGTGCCGTAGGTCACGTCGGCGGCGTAGGCAGCCTGCTTCTCTTCACGCGGCATCTGCGGCAGGTTCACACCCACCGTCAGGCCCAGGAAGTTGTAGAGCTGGCCCATCCACTCGGCGTCGCGCCGGGCGAGGTAGTCGTTGACCGTCACCACGTGCACACCCTTGCCGGCGAGCGCATTCAGGTAGACCGGCAGCGTGGCCATCAGCGTCTTGCCTTCGCCGGTGCGCATTTCACCGATCTTGCCGTTGTGCAGCGCCATGCCGCCGATCAGCTGCACGTCGAAGTGGCGCATCTTGAGCGCGCGCTTGCTGCCTTCGCGCACCACCGCAAAGGCTTCGGGCAGCATGTCGTCGAGCGATTCGCCTTTGGCGACGCGCTGTTTGAACTCTTCTGTCTTGGCCTTGAGCGCGGTGTCGTCGAGTTGCTCGAACTTCGACTCCAGGGCGTTGACCTGCTGCACCACCGCGCGGTACTGCTTGAGCAGGCGGTCGTTGCGGCTACCGAAAATCGAGGTGAGAAGCTTGGGCAACATGCAGCGTCGGAGATGTGGGGGCTGAAAAGCAGCGGGCAAATTCAAGGCGGCTGGCATCGCTGCCGGCCGCCTGAGAACTCTGAGAAGGACCGAGAAAAAGGCAGTGCCGTGGGAACTGGGGCCAGCTTCGGCCTTTGCAAGGCAGGGCCCTTGTTACCGCGAGAAAAGCCTTGAATCTTACACCGGGGGTTGTGACCTTCCAGAGGGTCTCAGCGGGGGCTTTGCAAGGCGCTGGTCGCCGGCGCCACCGCCGTGCGCACGCCAACCGGCGCCTTGCCGGCCAGGAATTTGGCCGGGTTTTGCAGCACCCCTTCAACGGAGACCTCGAAGTGCAGGTGCGGCCCGGTCGAACGACCGGTGGTGCCCACCTGGGCCACCACCTGCCCACGTTTCACCAGGTCACCGGCTTTCACCAGGATTTTGGAAGCGTGAGCGTAGCGGGTGGTCAACCCGTTGCCATGGTCGATCTCGAGCAGGTTGCCGTAGGCAGCGTGAAAGTCGGTGGAGCGCACCACCCCGCCCGCGGCCGCCATGATGGGCGTGCCCACATCACCAGGGAAATCGAGCCCGGTGTGCAAGGCGGCGCGGCCGGAGAACGGGTCGGTGCGGAAGCCGAAGCCCGAACCCACAGCGCCGTTGATCGGCGGGCTGTTGGGCACCATCAACGCGGCCAGCCTGTTTTCGAATAAGCGAGACTCGATCATCGTGAAGAGGTCGGTGCTCTGTTCAGCAGCTTCGTCGAGCGAAGAAACCATGCCGTTGAGCTGCTCGAACGAGGGCTTGCGCGCCGGGACGAACGGGCCACCCTGCCCACCGCGCAGCGAAGCCGGGGCGATCTGCTTGAGCTCTTCGGGCTTGACACCAGCCAGGCCCGACACACGCTCGCCGATGGCTTCGAGCTTGATCAGCTTGGCCTGCATCTCACCGACCTTCTGCGCCATCGCGTCGAGGTTTTCACGCATGAAACGGTCGCGCTGTGCAAACTCGTCGCGCACCACCAGGCGCACGATCTGGCTCACCACCGGCCAGCCTTCGCGGGCGGCTTTCAGAAAGATCACGTGATAGATGGTGCCCGACAACAGCAGCAGGACCATGACCAAGCCCGCCAGGATGCCAGCCAGCTGCAGGCGATTGAAGTGCAGGATGCGGGTGCGCGCCATGCTGCCGTGCGTGATCATGATCTGCATCGTTAAACTCCTTGCGGTGAACCCGAAGCCGCCCCCGGTCACCCCCAACGCCTTGCGCATCGAAGAGGTGCTCGATCGCAGCCTCCCGCTCGCGCGACTACAGCAACTGCTGCGCGAATCAAAGGCGCGCTTTGAAGCTGTTCGACCTGTCTTGCCGGCGGCTTTGGCCGCTCATGTGACTCCCGGCCCCGTGGATGGTGAGGGGTGGTCGCTGCTGGTGGCCAATGCCTCGGTGGCAGCCAAGCTGCGCCAGCTTCAACCTCGGCTCGAGGATGCACTCAAGCAGCGGGGATGGCAGGTTACTGCAATCAGGATCAAGGTTCAATCGAGCTGATACGAGACGTATCAGCAACTCAGCCTCGAGGCGGCGCGCGCGCCGCCGGTCGGTCCGGCCGTTCTTGGGTGAGTGTTGGGTGGTGCCCCCGGCAGGAATCGAACCCGCGACCTTCGGTTTACAAAACCGCTGCTCTACCAGCTGAGCTACAAGGGCCAAGGCCGCGAGTTTAGCCGCGGCCGGCTTTTTCTATTTGATGCGCTTGAGCGACGGGCGCCCGCCGCTCGGCGGCTCGGGTGGTTCTTGGTCGCCATCGCTCTGGGCGTCTTTCCCGGTGCCAGAAGCGTTGTCGTCCGCGGTGGCCAGACGCAGGCCGCCCGGCTGGGTCGGCCGATCAGATGCTTCGGTCGGAATTGACGGCAAAGGCGACTCGGCGCCTACCGCGCTTTCGGTGGGCACCGGAAACGCCATGCCCTGCCCGTTTTCACGCGCGTAGATGGCAATCACGTGGTCAACCGGCACGGTGATGTCGCGCGAGCTGCCGCCAAAGCGTGCCTTGAACTCGATCAACTCGTTGCCCAGCTTCAGCGCGGTCGTGGCCTCGAAACCGACGTTCAGAACGATTTCATTGTTCTTCACGTACTCCATCGGCACCTGCACGCTGGCGTCCACATACACCGCCAGGTACGGCGTGAAGCCGTTGTCGGTGCACCAGTCGTGCAGGGCGCGGATCAGGTAAGGCCGGGTGGAACTCCCGGCGTTGCCCGGCGATGTGGGTATCAGGCTCATGCCGCTTCTTGTCCGAATGACCGTTACTTGCGCATCACCTTTTCTGAGGGTGTCAGCGCCTCGATGTAGGCCGGGCGCGAGAAGATGCGCTCGGCGTACTTGAGCAGCGGCACCGCGTTCTTCGACATGTCGATGCCGTAGTAGTCCAGGCGCCACAGCAGCGGCGCGATGGCCACGTCGAGCATCGAAAAGTCGTCGCCCAGCATGAACTTGTTCTTGAGGAAGATGGGCGCGAGCTGCGTCAGCCGGTCGCGAATTTGCGCACGGGCCTTTTCCAGCTGCTTATCGGTGGGTTTGCCGCCGCGCGACTCGAGGATGTTCACGTGAGCGAACAGCTCCTTCTCGAAGTTGAGCAGGAACAGGCGCACACGGGCGCGGGCGACCGGATCCCCGGGCATCAGCTGCGGGTGCGGGAAGCGCTCGTCGATGTACTCGTTGATGATGTTCGACTCGTACAGGATCAGG
>JACMKJ010000488.1 GCA_014380155.1 Rhizobacter sp.
CAGCGTGCAGCGCCTTGTTGGGCTGCACCACTTCGCGCAAGGTGCCGTCGACGCGAAAGCGCACCGAGCTCGAACGCTCGTAGGGCTCAATGTGGATGTCGCTCGCGCCGTCTTTCGCCGCCTGCGTGAGCAAGGCGTTGAGCATGCGGATGATGGGCGCGTCGTTCGCTGCTTCCAGCAGGTCTTCGACCGCCGGCAGGTCTTGCATCATGCGGCTCAGGTCGACCTTGCTTTCGACTTCGCCGATCACCGTGGCCGCGCTCGACTCGCCACCCGCATAGGCCACCGCGATGCGGTTGCCCAGGGTGGAGGCCGATTCGCGCTCCAGCGAGTCGATCTGGTACAGCCGCAGCACCTCGCTCAGCGCCGGCAGCGACACCGTCTCGGGCGCCCAAAGCACCAGCCGCTCGCCGTCGTCTTCGAGCAGCAGGTTGTGCGCCTTGGCGTAGGCGTAGGGCAGGGGGTGGCGGGAGGCCATGGTCAGTTCCGCGTAGGAGCGCTTCCTGCCGGAACCGGTGGTGGCACGCTCAGCGGCTTGTCACCTTGGGTCACGGAATTGAGCGGAGGCAACGTCGG
The DNA here is from genome assembly GCA_014380155.1 of Rhizobacter sp. Taxonomy (GTDB): domain Bacteria; phylum Pseudomonadota; class Gammaproteobacteria; order Burkholderiales; family Burkholderiaceae_C; genus Rhizobacter. The sequence continues at coordinate 577 of JACMKJ010000488.1, forward strand.
CGACTCGTTGATCGGTGTGACGAAGCTGCGTTCGGGTTGCGCATCCTTTTGCATTGATCGCATCAGGTCATAGCGATCCATCGACAGCTTGTTGGCCGCCTCGCCGCTGCGCATCACCGTGGGCCTCAAGAAAACCATCAGATTGGTACGCTTCTTCTCGCGTGTTTGGCTGCGAAAAAGAGCGCCCAGAAGAGGGATATCACCCAGCAATGGCACCTTGTTTTTCGTTTCCGTATAGGTGTCTTCGATCAGGCCGCCGAGCACGAGGATCTGCCCATCGTCAACGACGACGGTGGCTTCAATGGAGCGCTTGTCAGTAGTAGGGCCGGCATTTGCGGTGCCGGGGGCAACGATTTTGCTCAGACTAGATGATTCCTGGAAGATGGTCATGCGCACAGCGCCGTTCTCGCCGATCTGCGGCTTGATTCGAAGCGTAATGCCGACGTCCTTGCGCTCCACGGTCTGAAAAGGGCTGCTAATGCCACCGCTGGAAGTGGTGGTGCTGCCGGTGATGAAGGGCACGTTGCTGCCGACGATGATCTTCGCCTCTTCATTGTCCAGGGTGATCATGTTTGGCGTCGATACGATGTTCGTGTTGCCTTGTTTCTCCAGGAAATTTGCGATGGCAGCCAGGCCGTAGGCGCCTGCAAACTGGCGGATCACACCGATGTTTAAGCCCGGGTTGAGGCCCGCGCTGATCCCTGTTGCGTCAATCTTCACCAGATTGCCGGTGTCGCCGAAGTTGGTACCCCCAACGACCCCGGTCTTGTCGCCGCTCTTGCCAATCAGTCCTTGCCATTGGAAGCCAAAGTCGGCCGCGTTGCTGCCCGACACCTCGACGATCATGCTTTCAATGTAGACCTGCGCGCGGCGCGAGTCGAGCTGCTCGATGACAGCGCGCAGCTGGCGGTACACCGGCTCCGGCGCGGTGATGATCAGCGAGTTGGTGGACGGGTCGGCCTGGATCATGCCGCCGGTCGAGGGCGATGCCGAGGCGCTCACCGGCGCGGCGGCTGCCGCGCTGATACCGCCGGGCGATGCGCCACCTGGGGCGGCGTTTGCCTGTTGCGACAGCCCGCCGCCGCTGCTCGCAGCACCACCACCGCCAGACGACGAGCCACCCGCCCCGTAGGCAGCACGCAGCACCGTGGCCAACTTGGCCGCGTCGGCGTTCTTCAGGTACACCACATAGATGTTGCCCATGGGGTTGTCGCCCTGGGTTGGCCGATCGAGCTTCTCGACGATGGCCTTGATGCTGGCCATGCGTGCCGGTGTCGACGCCCGCACGATCAAGGCGTTGCTGCGCGAATCGACCAGGATCGACGAGGTGGCGCCGATGGCGGGAGCGCCCGGCACGGAGGAGCCGCCATCGCTCAAGCGCTGCACCATGGTGGCGAGATCCGTGGCCACCGCGTACTTGAGCGGAATGATCTCCACGTCGCCGCCGCTGGGCGTGTCCATCGCCGCGATGATCTTGCCGATGCGCGCCAGGTTGTCGGCATAGTCGGTGATGACCAGCGTGTTGTTGCCGGGGTTGGCGTTGATGGTGTTGTTGGGGCTGATCAAGGGGCGCAGCACCGGCACCAGGTTGTTGGCGTTTTCGTGGCTGAGCTTGAAGATCTGCGTCAACACCTGGTCGCCCTGTCGCGTCACCGCACCCACCGACACCGTGCTCGACTGCAGCTTGGCGTCGGCCTCGGGCACCACCTTGTACAGGCCACCCGACTCCACCACCGTGAAGCCCAGGCCGCGCAGTGCAGCCAGGAAGTTGAGGTAGGCCTCGCGCGGTGAGAGCGGCTCTTCGCTGAACAGGGTGATGGTGCCCTTGACGCGCGGGTCGACCACGAACTGCTGCTTCAAGATCGCCCCCATCGCGCGCGACACACCTTCGATCTCGGCGTTGACAAAGTTCAGCGTCACCGGCTCGCCTTTGAAGCGCGTGTCCTTTTGCTGCGCGTAGGCCATGGGCGCCGGCAGCAGCGAGGTGCACAACATCACGGCGGCAAGCGCTGCGGCGAGAGGGCGCCGTGGCGGTTTGAAGGTTGAGCGCTTGTTCATGCTTCTTATCCGATCGAAATGACTGACACGGCGCCGTTGCGCCGTCCGATGATGTTGAGCAGGTTGTTCAGTGCGGCCTCATCGGCCTCGGTGGCCGCACGGGCTTCACCGCGGAAGCGTACGCCGTTGGCGCCGGCGGTGCCTTCTCCCTTGAGCTGCAGTGCGCCGTCGAGTGTGGTGAGGCGCAGCTGGGTCGGGGTGCCGGCGGTGCCGATCACGCTGAAACGGTAGCTGCCGAGCGGCTCGAGCGTGGAAACGCGTGACGAGGCCTGCAGCATGTCGAGATCGGCCTGGCCTTCGACCAACCAGCGCCCTTGCACCCATTCGAGCTTCAGCCCCGATGACTGCAGGCGCAGCGAGCCGCCCAGCTGCAAGGTGTTCCAGGGCGTGCCCAGGCCACCGAGAAACGCACCCGGCCACTGGCCCACCCAGTCGGGTTTGGGCGCGAGCGTGACCGACACGCGGCCCAGGCCCGGCTTGACCAGCAGGCTCACCGCACCGTTAAGGCAGCAGGCGTGACGCGAGCGCAGCTCGAAGCCCAGGCCCTTCAGGCCGAGCGACCACTCGAGGCGGCCCGGCAGGGCGCTGGCGTCTCGGCTGTCGGGGCCACCCGTCAGCACTGCCACCGCGCTGCCCGACCAGACGCTGCCGCGCGCGTCAGCCAGCTGCACACGCTGGCCGGTGGCGCTGGAGACGGCGCTGGCCAGCCAGGTGGCCGGCGCAAAGGCGATCAGGCCGATCAATAGACCGAGTGCCACGCCGCCCATGGCCCAGCGCGAAGCGGCGCTGCGCGACTGCTCCCAGGCCAGCTCGGCGTACGACGATTCCTGCCACTGGGTGGGTACGGCGCTCGATGCAAAGCGCCGCTTGAGGCCGCGGCGTGATGGTTTGCGGGCCATCACTGGGCGCCTCCGATGGTCACGATGATGGTGCCGGCGTAACCCTGCGGGCCACGTGTGAGCTGGGCTTCGGTGGGGCGGGCGCGGGCGCCACTGCGGGCTTCGGTGAGCCAGCTTCGAAGGGCTGCGCCGGTAACGCCGCTCAGCGTGAGCGTGGCGCGATCGCCTTGCACGGTGATGCGGCCCTTGTCGCCCAGGCGATCGGTGGCCGATTTGAGGGCTGCGGCGGCCTGCATGGCGGGCACCGGTGCCGCGCCGCGCAGCTCGCGCGCTTCGACGGCGAGGCGTTGCATCGATTGCAGCTGCAGGTCGAGCGCGTCGATCTGGGCCGGGGTTTCGCGCAGCGTGCGCAGGGCCGGCGCGACGGCGATCATCCACAGAACGGCGATGCCGATCACCGTGGCGGCCAGGGTGACGCCCAGGCGCTCACGCGCCGGCAAAGCACCCCAGCGTGTCAGCGCCTCGGTGCGCAGCGCTGTCAACGGGGCGGGCAGTTTCACGCTTTGATTCTTCACAGGCCACGCCCTCCGGTGCCACGGGCATTGGGCGGCAGGCGGCTGAGCGTCATGCTGCCGTCCCGCGCCTCGACCTGCCAGCCGCTGGGGCGCAGCTGGCTGCTGAATTGTTCAATCTGCGCCGGGTCCCAGCCGGGTGCCGAGAGCGACAGCTTGCCCGGCTCGTAGCGCAGGCCGTCCACCGGCGGGCGGTCACCGGGCCAGGCGCTTGCGGCGGCTTGCAGCATGGGCTCGAGGTCGGTTTCGCCTGGCTTGCCGGCAATGGCGCGCAGGGTGTCGGTTTCGCGTTGCATCTGCAGCGGCGCGTCGAGCACCGCGCGCACCTGCGGGTGAGCGGTTTGCAGCAGCTTCACCATCGCCTGGCGCTTGCCTTCCACCTCGTTGCGCTGGTGTGCGGCCCACAGGTTCAAGCCGATGACCTGCACCGCCACGAGGGTGATCAGGCCGTAGCGCATGGGCTTCCAGGCGGGGTTGAGGAACTGCCGCCACACATCGCGCAAGGCCCGTGTGCCGCGGTTCTTGCGCGCGAGCGTGAATTGGCGCAGGTTCCATAGCGAGCGCGAGGCTTGCAGCGCGCGCTGCGGCCAATCCATCACCGTGACAGGCGCGCCTAGCCAGCGTTCGGCCGCAGCGGCGGTGGCCGGCGTGGCGCTCCAGCGCGCACCTTCGGGCAAGGGGGTGGACAAGAGCGAGCGTGCCAGGGTGCCTTGCAGGCTGATCTGGGCCACGCCGTCGAGGTGCGCCCAGGTCAGCGTGGCACCTTGTGACGCGTCACCCAGCTCGGCGAAGTGGCCGGTGGGCGGCTCGTCGGGCCACGACATCGGCACCACTCGGTCGATGAAGACGTTGGCTTTTTCGAGCACGGCGAGCTCGGCGGTGAGCCAGTTGCGGTCGACCACAGCCACCCAGGTGGGCTGCCCGGCGGTGGCGCCCGGCGCGACGGCGATGTGCACCCCAGCGGCCTCTTCGAGCAGGGCTTCCTCGAGCACCCCGATCAGCGCCGCCGGCAGGCGCGACGCCGGGGCCTTGGGCAGGGTGATGCGGTGCCAGCTCAGGTCGGCATCGGCCAACACTGCCACCGCACCGGCAGCCTTGGGCAGCAAGGAGACGGCACAACGGCCTTGGGAAGCCAGGCTCAGGCCATCGGGGCTGAGGGCATAGGCGTACTCGGTGCCAAGGCCGGTTTCAGGCGCGGCCTGGCCCGGGTCACGGGCCTGCAGCCTTTGGCGGGAGGGGATTTGGACGACAAGCGTGCTCATACAGGGTGCGAGGGTAGCGGAAATGTAAGTGCACGACCGTACAAACCTACCCGAATCAACGGCTTGCAGCGTGTTCTTGTAGTGCTTGTTGCAACGAGGCGCAGCATGGTTTCAGCGCCCGCGGTCATTGGAATTGATGCGCTCGCTGCTCAGAACGGTGATGACCCGTTGGCTGCGTTGCACCAGCGAGCGTTGCTCCAGCACACGGTCTGACAAACGCAGGCGCCCGCGCACCTCGAAAAAGCGCGAGTTGAAGCTCACTCCCGCGAGCTCTTCGGGCGTCATGCCCGTGAGCTGCGCCTGGATTTCTTGTTCATTCTTGAAGGGCGTGCGCTGGCGGTATTGCACCAGCCGTTCGGCATCGCCCACGTTGAGCTTGGGGATGGCAGACGCAATCACCTCTCGCGAAGCGGTATTGATGTTGACCGTCGTGCGCTCGGGCAGCAGCACGATGTGCGGCTCCAGCCTCGCCAAGGCCTGCGGATCCACACCCAGCCAGGTCAGCTGCGCGATGCGCTTGGGAGGCAGCGGCGGGTTGGTGCTGGCGCCCGGGCTGCCCGGTGGTGTGTAGGCCTCCTTGAAGCCGTTGGCCAACACGTCGGCCACGTTGACGGAGACGTTCACGTTCTCGCACAGGCGGCGCAGGATGGCCACATCGGGCACCGAGAGTTCGTTCTTGCCTTCCACCATCAGGTTGCGCAGGTTGAAGCGCGATTGCGCGTCGGTGATGCTGCCCGACAGAAAGGCGTCGGGCGCGTCGTCGGTGTTGTCTTTGTCGGCGGCGAGAAAGGTCGACAGGCGTGCCTCGGCCAGTGGCACGGCCCAGGGCTCGCCGAGGTGGTCGACTGGCGCCGTGTTCGGGCGGGCGTCTTCTTTCAGGATCAGGCCGGCCCAATCGAGCGCGCCCGACAAGATCCAGGCCGACTGCGAGCGCGAGCGCTCGGCGGTTTCAACCTGCACGGCGCGCCACTGCTGCCAGATCATCGACACCGCCAGTGTGGCCACGAGCGTCACGATGATCATGGCCAGCAAGATGGCCGCGCCGCGTTGGTGTTGGGGCGATTTCATTGCGGGCCCAAGGCGATCTCGCGTGTGACGCTGCCGTTGAAGCCGCTGCCTTCACCGAAGCTGAGCACCACCCGCACGGCTTTGAGCGGGTCGTTGTCGCCTTGTGGACCGACGCGAGCGGGAGCAGACGCCGCGCCGGCCGAGGGGTCGGTGCCGGCGCTTGACTGGCAGTTGCTCCAGCCGTTGCCGCGGAAGCAGTAGGCCTGCCATTCGGTGATGCCGGTGAGGGTGCGCAACTGGCCGGTTTCGTTACCGAGGAACTGCTGGCTGCTCATCCACTGGTCTTGCAAGGCCCGCGCGGTGGTCACTGCCGGACCGGCCCAACGCAGCCAGGTGCCACCGCGCAGTGACCACACCACGAGCTGCAGACCATCGGGCGTGCGGCGTGTGACGCGAAGCGACAAGCCGTCGAAGCTTGGCAGTGACTGGGGCAGGGCGCCGCTGTCTTGTGCGTTTTCGAGATCTTGCTGGAACTGGGCCAGCACGGTGTTGACGCGCAGCAGCTGCTCGAGCCGGCCCTGGCTCGCCGCGCGCGTGCGCACGATGCCGTCGACCCCCTGCCAGGCCATGGCCGCGAGGATGGCCATGATCATCATCGCGACCAGCACCTCGACCAGCGTGAAGCCGCGTTGCGGGGAGTGAAGAGAAGCGCGCATGCTCAGCGGCCCAGCACCGTCGACAGGGTCAGCACGGGGCGCCCATCTTCGTTGAAGATCTGCGCGTCGGCGCGCAGGAAGTTGGGGTTGGGGGTGCGGCGCGAGATCAGCTTGCCTTGGTACGACACACCGAACTGCTCACAGCTGAACTCGATCTCGGTGGGCACCTGAAAGAACTTGGTCAGCTTGAGTTCGGTCAGCTCGTTCTCGGCGCACCACTGGGCCGAGGTGACCTCGAGGATGCGCTGCGCGTTGTCAGACAGCGCCCCTGCGGCCTTCATGCCCGCACCCAGCGTGACCGCGACGATGGCCAGCGCCACCATCACCTCGATCAGCGTGAAGCCCTTGAAGCGGCGTGTTCGACGGTGGGTCATGGTGGGGTGGGATTCTCGGTGTCGACCACGACGAACGGACCCAGGCCGTCGGTACCGACCGCGAGGCGCTGGTCTTCAAGGCGCAGCACGATGCGCTGCGGTGCGATCAGCGGCTCGGGGCCGAGCACCACGGCGCGTGCCCCGACGATCTCGGCCGACACACCAGTGCCGAGCCATTGGCTCGGGAAGTCGCTGGTGTTGGTGACGCCGACAAACTCAAAACCGGGATCGCTCGCGTCGACCGAGCGCGGCTCCCAGCGCACCACCATGCCGGAGGCGCGCGATTCGGCGCGTGCCGATTCGAGCAAGGCGACCAGGCGGGCGGCTTCGTTCTCGAGCTGGGTGCCAGCGGGGTCACGAAGCGCCAGGCTCATCAGGCCGGAGGCGATGGCAATCAGGCTCACCACCACCAGAAGTTCGATCAGGGTGAAGCCACTGAGCGAGCGGCGGCTGCGGCGCTTATTGCCAGGAGCCGATTTCAGCGTCTTTGCCTTCGCCGCCCACCTGGCCGTCGGCACCAAAGCTGTACACATCGATCTCGCCTTTCACGCCGGGGTTGGCGTACTGGTACGGCCGGCCCCAGGGATCGTTCTGGAGCTTGGGCACATAGGGCTTCCAGTTGGGGGGGATGATGCCCGTGGTGGGTTTGGTCACCAGTGCCTGCAGGCCTTGCTCGCCGGAGGGATAGCGTTGGTTGTCGAGCCGGTACAGCTTGAGCGCTTGCATGATGTTGTTGACGTCGGTGCGCGCGGCGGTCACGCGGGCATCGTCAGCGCGGTCGAGCACGTTGGGGGCGATCAGCGCGGCCAACACCCCGATGATCACCAGCACCACCATCAGTTCGATGAGGGTGAAGCCACGGCTGCGGCGAGTGGCGTGAATCTTGGTGAAAGGGTTCATGACGTGCACGGGTGGCTGAACGTTGAGGCGTTGAATCATAATCGTCCGATGATTGCTCGATTGTCAGCTTTCGTGATTTGGGCCTTTGTGGCCATCGCCACCGTTTTCTGGGGCATGCGCTTGTTCGTGCGCGCCGACCCGATTCCCTCCAATGCAGTGGTGGCGAGCGACGCCGTGCAAATGCGCGGTGACCTGTCGGGCTTGCTCGGCGCGGAGCCGGTCGCCACCGTCGCGGCGGCGCCGCAGACGAGCAGTCGTTTCCGATTGCTCGGCGTGATGGCCGCCAAGGCCGGTCCCGATGGCTCGACCCCGGGTGTGGCCCTGATCTCGATCGACGGCAAACCGGCACGGGCCTTCACGGCGGGTGCTCGCGTCGAAGACCAGCTGGTGCTGCAAAACGTCAGCCTGCGCAGTGCATCGATCGGCGCGGCTCAAGGCGGTTCGTCGTTCGTGCTGGAGATCCCGGCGTTGCCTGCGCCTGCCACCGGGGCCTTGCCCAGGGTGGCCATTGAGCCGGCTTCACCGCCGCCTGTGCAGGCGCCGGCGATGGTTCAGCGCCCGGTTGGTGCCACCAACTCGCCGCCCGGATCGAGGCCTCCGGGCCCCGCCAAGATCAACCCCAACACCTCACGCTGAGCGAGGCCTCGGCTAGCCGGCAGACCCTGCATCGGGCGGGGTCATGTCGGCCGGTTGAGACGGGCCTGCGTCTTCACCTTCTGCCACTTCGGTGAGCAACGCCGCCGCACTCATCACCAGCGGAAAGGCCAGCGTGGCGCCGGTGCCGTCGGTGCTCTCCATGCCCAGCTCCAGCAGGGCCAGCGTCTTGAACAGGCCGAGCGTGGTCGACAAGCCCGGGTGGCCATGGCTGCGGCAGAACACGCAGTAGTCGGTGACGGTGGGTGCGATGCGCGCCGCGACCATCAGCGCCGCGCAGGCCGGCATGCCGTCGATCATGATCAGACGGCGTTTGCTGGAAGCCACCAGCAACACGCCCACCATCATCGCGATCTCGAAACCACCGCAGGCAGCGAGAACCTCGACCGGGTCGCTCAGCTCGCGATGGCGTGCCTGTGCCGCTTGCAACACCATCATCACGCGCGTGCCGTCTTCGGGTGTCATGGTGGGCGAGAGCACCAAGTTCTGGATGGGTTCGCCCGAGAGGGCCGACAGCACCAGCGCTGCACTCTCGTGCGAACCCAAACCGATGCCGGCGCAGGCGACCAGGTTGCCCACCATCGAGTCGGCGATCTCCATGCCCGCACGGATGGCGGCGTGCGCCTGGTCCAGGGTCATCGCCATGTTGACCCGCACATTGCGAGAGCCGTGGGCGATCTTGCGGGCCATCAGGCGAGGGTGGGGCGCCACGGTTTCCGCCACACCGCAGTCGACCACGCTAAGTTCCATGCCCTGGATGCGCGCAAATACCGACACCGGCAGCTGCGAGGTGAGCAGGCTTTGCACCAGGCGGGCGGTGGTCGGCTGGCCGGGGGCGGCGACGCCATCGACCGCCAAGCCGTGGTCGGCCGCGAACAAGGCAATCTGTGGCGCCTTGAAGCGCGGTTTGAGCGAGTTCTGAACCAGACCGAGTCGAACGGCCAACGGTTCCAGTTCGCCGAGCTTGCCCGTCGTTTCACTTCGCCGCTTGAGCTTGTCGCGCAAAGCCCGCTCGAGCAGCGGGTTGGCGGTGGGGGCAATGAGTGATCGGCTGACAGGCATGGGGATGTCGGGAGATCAGGTCTGAAGGGCAACGCACAGCTTAGCGTGCGATTGTGCGGCCGCAGCCATCAGCGCAGAAACAGTTGGTACGCAGGGTTGTCGGTTTCGTCGATCCAGGGGTAGGTCAGCCCGGTGAGGAAGTCTTTGAACACCTTCTTGTCGCCTCGCGGCACCTGGATGCCCACCAGGATGCGGCCATAGTCCGCGCCCTGGTTGCGGTAGTGGAAGAGGCTGATGTTCCAGCCTGGGTGCATGCTCGACAGGAACTGCATCAGCGCGCCGGGCCGCTCAGGAAAAACAAAGCGGTAGAGACGCTCGTCGCGGGCCAGTTCGCTGCGCCCACCCACCATGTGGCGCAGGTGCTGCTTGGCGAGCTCGTCGTGGGTGAGATCGACGGTGGCAAACCCGTGTTTGGCAAAGCTGCGGGTGAGCTTCTCGGACTCGCCGCCGTTGCTCGTGGCCAGCCCCACGAAGACGTGCGCCTTTTTTTCGTCGGAGATGCGGTAGTTGAACTCGGTGACGCTGCGCGGGCCGATCAGCTCGCAAAAGCGCTTGAAGCTGCCGCGTTCTTCGGGGATGGTGACGGCGAACACCGCCTCACGTTCTTCACCCACTTCGGCCCGCTCGGCAACGAAGCGCAGGCGGTCGAAGTTCATATTGGCGCCACAGGTGATGGCCACCAGCGTCTGGCCCTTGAGCTTGTGTCTTTCGGCGTACTGCTTGATGGCGGCCACACCCATCGCGCCCGAGGGTTCGAGGATGCTGCGGGTGTCCTGGAACACGTCCTTGATGGCAGCGCACACGGCGTCGGTGTCGACCACCACGTAGTCGTCGACCAACGCGCGTGTGAGGCGGAAAGTTTCTTCGCCCACCAGCTTGACGGCAGTGCCATCGGCAAACAGGCCGACGTGGTTGAGTTGCACCCGTTTGCCTGCCTTGACCGAGCGCAGCATGGCGTCGGAATCGGTGGTCTGCACGCCGATGACCTTGATCTCTGGGCGAACCGACTTGATGTAGGCCGCCACACCCGAGATCAGACCACCGCCGCCGATGGCGACGAACACGGCGTCGATCGGAGCCTGGTGCTGGCGGAGGATTTCAACAGCGATGGTGCCCTGGCCAGCGATGACCTCGGGGTCGTCAAACGGGTGCACGAAGGTGAGGCCGTGTTTGCGTTCAAGTTCGAGCGCGTGGACATACGCATCGGAATAACTCTCGCCGAACAGCACCACCTCGCCGCCCAGCGCGCGCACCGCATCTACCTTCAGCTTGGGCGTGGTGACCGGCATCACGATCATGGCTTTGCAGCCGAGGCGGTGCGCACCCAGGGCCACGCCTTGGGCGTGGTTGCCAGCCGAGGCGCAGATCACACCGCGCTTCAGCTGGGCGGCACTCAGCCCCGACATCTTGTTGTAAGCGCCGCGCAGCTTGAAGCTGAACACCGGCTGGGTGTCTTCGCGCTTGAGCCAGACCTGGTTGCCGACGCGCTTGGACAGGTTCTTGGCCAGTTCCAGCGGCGATTCGATAGCGACGTCGTACACACGGGCCGTCAGGATCTTTTGCAGGTAGCTCGCGAGCCCAAGTTCATCACCCGATGCCTTGGCACGGCGAAGCTTGGCGGGGCGAACGGGGCCGGTCATGGAGTCTCCTGTGCTGGTGGCTTTGGGGCGCCGGATCATACGGCGGAGCATTCGGCCCAGAAAAAAACCCAAGGCATTGCTGCCTTGGGTTGAATCCACCAATAGAGGAGGTGGAGGAGACAAACGGTTGGCGCGGAGCAGCTAAAAACTCGATCAACGCCAATGTGGAGAGTGTAACCGGGCTCATGTTGCGCCGCAATAAATTTCCCGCATATGCAAACGCGAAACATTGCCTTTTTAGGGGGAAGCACAATCACCGTTTTGGTGACTACTTCAGCAGCCGGAGCTTTTGATGGAATGCACGATCAATTGGGTGGCAGCGAGTGGCATGGCGTTCATGGCCGAAACCGGCAGCGGCCATGTGCTGATGATGGACGGTGCACCCGACGGCGGTGGCCGCAATCTCGCGCCACGCCCCATGGAAACCGTGCTGGCCGGCACAGGCGCTTGCACGGCGTACGACGTGGTGCTGATCCTCAAGCGTGGCCGCCATGCGGTGACGGGCTGCCAGGTGAAAGTGACTTCTGAACGCGCGGCCACCGACCCGAAGGTGTTCACACGAATCAACATGCACTTCATCGTCACCGGCAAGGCATTGCCCGAGGCGGCCGTGGAACGCGCCATCCAGATGTCGCACGAGAAGTACTGCTCGGCCAGCATCATGCTGGCCAAAACCGCGGAGATCACCACCAGCCACGAGCTCGTGGAGGCTTAGAAAACCGCGCTCACAAGTGGTGCGCGGTGGTCGTCATGACCTTGGCGGCGGCGCGCATGGCCCAGCGCACCGGTGCAGGCAAGGCCGAGGCGCCCGCCTCCCGTGCTTGTGCGCCATGGCGTGCTTCGTCTTCCTTCATCTGCTGCACGATGGCTCGCGACGCGAGGTCGTTGGCGGGCAACCGATCCAGGTGTGACGCGAGGTGGTGTTCGACCTGCGCTTCGGTCTCGACCACGAAACCCAGGCTGACCTTGTCGCCGACCCGCCCCGCCAGCCAGCCGATGCCAAACGCACCGGCGTACCAGAGCGGGTTCAGCAAGCTCGGGCGAGCGTTGAGCTCACGCAAACGCTGGTGTGTCCAGGCGAGGTGGTCGGTTTCTTCGCGCGCGGCATGGTGAAAGCTCTCACGCAAGACAGGGTCTCGGGTGGCAAGCAACTGCGCGTTGTAAAGGGCTTGCGCACAGACCTCACCGACATGGTTCACGCGCATCAATGAAGCAGACAAGCTCGCTTCTTGCGCACCCAGTGGTTCTTGCTTCACCGCCGGCTGAGGGCGTGGCCGCGAAGCAGTGTTTGCACCCGCCAACGTGCGCAACGCGTTGTCTGCGGCGCTCAGCCAATCGTCCAGGGCGGAATGACCTTGTTGGTTGAGCTGACGCATGTTCATTCCCCCGAGATTACCCTAGGTGAAAGGCCTTTTTTTCGGCCTTTTTTTGATGTGGATTCATGGGTAATTCCGAAGCTTGTAGGCTCAAATTTTTCTCGTTGTTCATTGACAACAAACGGCTTCATTCACTCGGTGAACCTTTGCAAGCCCCACGGCCCTCTGGTGCAATACGGCAACTTCCGCTGAGGAGTTCGGCCCGGCTTCCCCGAAGGGCGGGAAATGACCGGGACCTCTTGTTCAACCTAGGAGATAGTCGCAATGAAAAAATCTCTTCTCGCTCTCGCTGTACTGGGCGCATTCGCTGGTGTCGCATCTGCTCAATCGTCGGTGACCATCTATGGCGTGCTCGACCAGAGCATCGCCAAACGCAATGATTGCAGCCCTTGCGCCATTAATCCTGGTGCCCCTGGTAACGACGCTTGGACGTTGCAGCAGTCGACGACCTCCCGCCTCGGCTTCCGTGGCAATGAGGATATGGGCGGTGGCCTTTCTGCACAGTTCACAATCGAACATCGCTTTAACCCGGACACCGGCGCGCAAAACCAGACGCCGTTCTGGAACGGTCGTAGCTTCGTGCAGTTGACCAGCGCGGCAGCTGGCTCCGTGTACTTGGGCCGGGATTACACACCGGCTTTCTGGGTGCAGCTGAAGTCTGATCCGTTCGGCAACGACGGTGTGGGCCAGAGCGGCACGGGCATCTTGTGGGCGGGCTACTTCACGCCGGACCAGGCTTCTGGCGTGACCACCGTGCCACAGGCAGCCTGGCCAGGCGGCGGAAGTGCCCGCTCGTCTAACACCGTCGGCTACAAAACGCCGAACCTGTCTGGCTTCACTGCACAGGCTGCAGTCAGCCTGTCTGAGTCAACCGGGCAAGGGCGCGGCGTGGGCTTGAATGCAGAGTACTCTGCAGGGCCGTTGTATGCCGGCTTCGGCTACGAACGTGTCACCGATGGGGCGTCCGATGGTCGTGGGGTGGCAAACCTCGCGGTGCACTACAACCTCGGCTTCATCAAGCCAATGATTTACTTCGGCAAGTCTAAGGTTGGTGCGGGCGGAAACCTGAGCAATAAGGTGGTTCTGCTCTCGGCATCGGCACCTGTGGGCGCCGGAGTGGTGAAGTTCGGTGTGTCGCGCATCACGCTGGATCTACCTTCCACCGCTGCTGAAGACACCCACACCAAGCTTGGTCTGGGCTACAACCACTTCCTCAGCAAGCGCACAAACCTGTACTTCGACATGGGCAGCGCCACTGGGGCTGCAAATGGCGCTGGCGTGAAGGGCGAGCGGAGCACAGCCTTCGCACTTGGCGTGCGCCACACGTTCTAATCCATGGTTCGACTTGCGCAAGCGTGAGTCGACGGATTTAGATTGGCCGCCTTCGGGCGGCCTTTTTCATGGCCTTTGCGGTAACTGCTCAAGATCGTTGTACAACAGCGCTCCAGATGCTTGCCTTCATTCTTCGCCGCCTGATCCAAGCTGTTGCCGTGATGTTGGCGGTGGCCTTCATCGCCTTCATGCTGTTCCAGTATGTTGGTGACCCGGTCACCAACCTGCTGGGGCAAGACGCCACGCCCGCGCAGCGTGAACAACTGCGTTCCGACCTGGGGCTGGACAAGCCGTTCCCGGTTCAGTTCGCACGCTTTGTTGGCAATGCCTTGCAGGGTGAGTTTGGTTTGAGTCTGCGGCAGGGCCGCAAGGTCTCGTCACTGTTTGTCGAGCGCTTTCCGGCGACGCTGGAGTTGTCGCTGGTCGCGGCACTCCTCGCGTTGCTGCTGGGCATTCCCATGGGCGTGTACGCCGCCTTGCGGCGGGGCAGCTTCATGTCTCAGGTGTTGATGACGCTGTCGTTGCTCGGTGTTTCGTTGCCCACTTTCCTGATCGGGATCTTGTTGATCCTGGTGTTTGCGGTGTTGCTGCAGTGGTTGCCCAGTTTCGGGCGCGGTGAGTTGGTCGCACTGGGCGGCTGGAACACCGGTTTCCTCAGTCTGGATGGCTGGAAGCACCTGATCCTGCCTGCCACCACACTGGCGATCTTTCAGCTCACGCTCATCATGCGGCTGGTGCGTGCCGAGATGCTGGAGGTCTTGCGCACCGATTTCATCCGATTCGCGCGCGCCCGAGGTTTGCCCAATCGCGTGGTCTATTTCGGCCACGCACTGAAGAACACCCTGGTGCCGGTCATCACCATCACCGGGCTGCAACTGGGCTCGCTGATTGCTTTCTCCATCATCACCGAGCAGGTGTTCCAGTGGCCGGGTATGGGGCTGCTGTTCATCCAGGCGGTCACGTTTGCCGACATCCCGGTGATGGCGGCCTACCTGTGCGTGATCGCGCTCGTGTTCGTGACGATCAATCTTGTTGTTGACTTGCTGTACTTCGCGGTAGACCCCCGCTTGCGCGCCGAGCCGGCGGGCAAGGCGCATTGACATCTCAATTCCCACAAGGAGAAGACGATGAAGCTGAAATCTCTTTTATCGGCGCTGGCCCTTGGCCTGCTCACTGGTTTGAGCCACGCGGTGACGCTCAAGGTGGCCAACCAGGGCGATGCGCAGTCGATGGACCCACACTCGCTGAACGAGTCCCTGCAGCTCACCTTCACCAACAACATCTATGAGCCGCTGATTGCACGCGACAAGCAGCTCGGGCTTGCACCCGGCCTGGCCACCAAATGGACGCAGACCCAACCCACCGTGTGGCGCTTCGAGTTGCGCAAGGGCGTGAATTTCCATGACGGCACACCCTTCACGGCCGATGACGTGGTCTTCTCGTTTGGCCGCGCGGCAGGCACGGGTTCTGACATGCAGGGCTACACCACCTCGTTCAAGGAAGTGCGCAAGGTCGACGCGCACATCGTCGAAATCGAGACGCTCATGCCCTTCCCAATCCTTCCGGACGTGCTGACCCAGGTCTACATGATGAGCAGGAAGTGGTGCGACGAGAACAAGGCCACCAACCCTGTCGATCGCCGCAAGGGCATCGAGAACGCCGCCAGCTTCAGGGCCAACGGCACGGGACCATATCGCTTGAAGGAGCGTCAGCCGTCGGCCCGCACCGTGCTTGTTCGCAACGGCACCTACTGGGGCAAGGTCGAAGGCAATGTCACCGAAGTGATCTTCACGCCGATCGGTAACGCCGCCACGCGGGTGGCCGCCTTGCTGTCGGGCGAGATCGACCTGATGGAGCCGGTGCCCTTGCAGGACGTCGAGCGCATCAAGGCCTCGCCCACGCTGAAGGTGATGCAAGGGCCTGAGCTGCGCACCATCTTTCTTGGCATGGACCAGAAGCGCGACGAGCTGCTGTTCTCCAACATCAAAGGCAAGAACCCGTTCAAGGACAAGCGTGTGCGCCAGGCCCTCTACCAGGCCATCGACATCGAGACCATCAAGACGCGTGTGATGCGGGGTGCTTCGCTGCCCACTGCCCTGATGGTCGGCCCCGGCATTCGCGGTTTCTCGATCGAGCAGAACAAACGCCTGCCGTATGACGTGGAGGCGGCCAAGAAACTGATGGCCGACGCCGGCTACGCGAGCGGCTTCGAGGTCGGCATGAACTGCCCCAACGACCGCTACGTGAACGACGCCGACATTTGCCAGGCGGTGGCTGCCAACCTCGCGCGCATCGGCGTGAAGGTGAACCTGCAGACCGAGACCAAGGTCACCTACTTCCCCAAGATCCTGCGCCGCGACACCAGTTTGTACTTGCTTGGTTGGACGCCCAGCACCTATGACGCACACAACGCGCTGGCCGCCTTGATCGCCACGCCCACCGACAAGGGCCAGGGCCAGTTCAACCTGGGTGCCTACAGCAACCCCAAGGTGGATGAACTCACGCTCAAGATCCAGAGCGAAACCGACCAGGCCAAGCGCAACGCCATGATCAAGGAAGCGTTCGACCTGCACAGCGCCGATGTGGGGCACCTGCCGCTGCACCAGCAGTCGCTGGCCTGGGCGATGAAGAAGACCGTCGCGCTCACGCAGTTGGCCGACAACACCATGCCTTATCGATGGGTGACGGTGAACGAGCGAGCCAAGTGAGCGTCGCATTGGCGCGGTTCTTCGAGGGCGATGTCTGGCACAGCTTCAGGCGTTCGCCGTTGGCGATGGCCTCGGCGGTGGTGGCCTTCATCTGTGTGTTCAGCGCCATGTTTGCCGGCTTCGTCGCACCCCACAACCCGACTGACCTGGCCACGCTGGAGCTGGGTGACGCGCTGATGCCGCCGGCCTGGCTGCCGGAAGGCCGCGCTAAATACCTGCTGGGTACCGATGCACAAGGGCGCGACATTCTGTCTGCCCTCATGTACGGCACACGTATCTCGCTGATGGTGGGCCTGGCCGCCGTGTTGGTGTCGGTGCTCGTGGGAGTGAGCCTGGGTTTGATTGCCGGTTTCGTCGGCGGGCGCACCGACGCGTTCATCATGCGGGTGTGCGACGTGATGTTGTCCTTCCCATCCATCCTCGTCGCTTTGCTGGTCGATGGCGTGGGGCGCGCGCTGTTCCCCACGGCACACGACACACTGGCGTTTGCGGTGCTGATCGTTGCCATCTCGCTCACCGGCTGGGTGCAGTACGCGCGCACCGTGCGCGGCTCGACGCTGGTCGAGCGCAACAAGGAATACGTGCAGGCGGCGCGCGTCATTGGGGTGCCCTCGTTGCGCATCATGCGCAAACACGTGCTGCCCAATGCGCTGGGGCCGGTGACGGTGCTCGCCACCATCCAGGTGGCCACGGCCATCATCATCGAAGCCACGCTCTCCTTTCTGGGCGTGGGCATGCCCGTTACGTCACCGTCGCTCGGCACGCTCATCCGGGTGGGCAACGACTTCCTGCTGTCGGGCGAGTGGTGGATCACCATCTTCCCTGGCGTGGTGCTGGTGATGATCGCCCTGAGCGTCAACCTGCTGGGTGACTGGTTGCGCGACGCGCTCAACCCCCGTTTGCGCTGATCCCTCCATGACCTCGCCCTTGCTCGAAGTGAAGAACCTGCGCGTCGAATTTCCGTCGCGCCACGGCACGCTGCTCGCGCTCGACGACGTGTCGTTCAGCATCCAGCCTGGCGAAGTGCTTGGCGTGGTCGGTGAGTCGGGTGCTGGCAAGTCGCTGACGGGCGCGGCCATCATCGGCTTGCTCGACCCGCCGGGGCGTGTGGCCGGCGGTGAGATTTGCTTCGAGGGCAGGCGCATCGACAACCTGCCGTATGAAGAGATGCGCAAGCTGCGCGGCCGCCACATCGGCGCCATCTTCCAAGACCCGCTCACCTCGCTGAATCCGCTCTACACGGTGGGCCGCCAACTCACCGAAACCATTCGCACCCATTTGCCCCTGAGCGCTTCGCAGGCACGCGAGCGGGCGATCGATTTGCTGGAAGAGACCGGCATCTCGGCCGCAGCGCAGCGCATCGACCAATACCCGCACCAGTTCTCGGGCGGCATGCGCCAGCGTGTGGTGATCGCACTCGCCCTGGCGGCCAAGCCCAAGCTGATCGTGGCCGATGAGCCGACCACCGCGCTCGATGTCTCGGTGCAGGCGCAAATCATCCAGCTGCTCAAGCGCCTGTGCAAGGAGCACGGCGCGGCAGTCATGCTGATCACGCACGACATGGGTGTGATTGCCGAAACCTGCGACCGGGTGGCGGTGATGTACGCCGGCCGCCTGGCAGAGATCGGGCCGGTGCAAGCCGTGATCCATTCGCCTGCCCACCCCTACACCCATGGCCTGATGGGGGCGATCCCGGCAATGAATGAAGACCGCGAGCGCCTGCTGCAGATCGACGGCGCCATGCCGCGCTTGAATGCGATCCCGCCCGGCTGCGCCTTCAACCCACGCTGCCCGCGCGTGATGGACCGCTGCCACGTCGACCGCCCTGAGCTGTTGCCGGCTGGCCCGACGCGCGCGGCCTGCTGGCTGCATGACGGGAGCGCTGCGCCATGAGTGCCTCGTTGGTGGAGGTGCACGACCTGGCCAAGACCTTCGATGTGTCGGCGCCGTGGCTGAACCGTGTCATCGAGCGGCAACCGCGCCAGTGGGTGCACGCGGTCGACGGCGTGAGTTTCACCATCGAGCGTGGCAGCACGCTGGCCTTGGTTGGCGAGTCGGGTTGTGGCAAGAGCACGGTGGCACGCCTGCTGATGGGCTTGCACAAGCCGACGGCGGGTGAGGTGGTCTTTGATGGGAAGGACATCGCGGCCACGCTCGCCGGGCCGCAGTCGCTGGGCTTGCGCAAGCGCATGCAGATGATCTTTCAAGACCCCTACGCCAGCCTCAACCCGCGCTGGACGGTGCGTGACATCGTGGCCGAGCCGTTGAAAGAGCATGGCTTGGCGCAAGACGAGGCCGAATTGAAAGACCGTGTGGTCGAACTGCTGCGTTCGGTGGGGCTGGTGGCCGCTGACATGGAAAAGTTCGCGCACCAGTTCTCTGGTGGGCAACGTCAGCGGGTGTCGATTGCCCGCGCACTGGCGACACAGCCGGAGTTCCTGGTCTGTGACGAGCCGACCTCGGCCCTTGACGTGTCTGTGCAGGCGCAGGTGCTCAACATCATGAAAGACCTGCAGCGCAACCGTGGCCTCACCTACCTGTTCATTTCGCACAACCTGGCGGTGGTGAGGCATGTGAGTGACCAGGTGGGGGTGATGTACCTCGGCCGCCTGGTGGAGCTGGCCGACAAGCCCACGCTGTTCGCGCAACCCCGGCACCCCTACACGCGCATGCTGCTGGATGCCATTCCCGACATTGCGATGAGCGGTCGATCCCGCACGCCGGTGCAGGGCGAGGTGCCCAACCCGCTCAACCCGCCGAGCGGCTGTTCATTTCACCCGCGCTGTCCGCATGCCAACGACCGCTGCCGCCAAGAGCGGCCGGCCCTGTTGCAGATTCAAGGGGTGCGCATTGCCTGCCACGCGGTGCAGGAAGGGCGCCTGTAGCGACTCAGCGCGGCGCGGATGCCGCTTGTGCGGCCGCGGCCGGTGGCGCCGGCAGGGTGAGCGGGCCTTTCTGGCCGCAGCCCGCGAGCAGCAGGGCCGCCAACAAAGAGCCCACTGCGCACAGTTGGATGGGCCGCGCCGCTACACTGAATTTATGTTTCCGCATGAGATGAATCTTACTGGCCATGACTGCTGACCTTGTTCCCACTCCACTCAGCGATGCCCAGTTTCATGCCCTGGCCGGCGCGGTCTTGTCTTCGGTGGAGGCGACGGTCGATCAATGGCTGCAAGACGACGTGGTCGACATCGACAGCCACCGCACTGGTGGGTTGCTGGAGCTGAGCTTTCCCAACGGCAGCAAGCTTGTGCTCAACACCCAGCCCCCGCTGCAAGAGTTGTGGCTGGCCGCGCGCTCGGGCGGGTTCCACTACAAGCATGTAGAAGGCCGCTGGCTCGACACCCGGGAAGGGCGGGAGTTCTTCGATGCACTTTCGGCCTGCGCGAGCGAACAATCGGGCCTGGCGCTGCGCTTCGTGGCCCCTCCCGGCGCCTGAGCCAAGTCAGCGCTTGAAGAGATCGAGGATGCTTTTTTTCTCTTCTTCGCTCGGTGCGGCGGGCATCTTGTCTTCCAGGCCCAGGCTGCTCACGCCGTTGCCGTGAGTGAACTCTTCGTAGTACCACTCGCCGCCCAGGTTGATCAGCCCCTCGGCTGCTGAAGGCTCTTGCACCGGCTCACCCTTGAGCGTTTGCGACATGTAGTCGATCCACACCGGCAACGACAGGCCACCGCCGGTCTCGCGGTCACCCAGCTTGCGCGGGTTGTCGTAGCCGATCCAGACGACACCCACCACATTGCGCTGGTAGCCGGCAAACCAGGCGTCCATCGAATCGTTGGTGGTGCCGGTCTTGCCGTAAATGTCGGGCCGCTTCAAGGTGCCCTGGGCACGCGCAGCCGTGCCGGAGCGGGTCACTTCTTGCAGCAGACTGGTCATCACGAAGGCGTTGCGGGAGTCGATCGCGCGCGTGTTCGCATCAAGCGCCTGCGGCTTGGCCTCGTTCAGCGTGCGGCCCTTCGAGTCGGTGATGCGGCTGATCAGATACGGGTTGATTTGATAGCCGCCATTGGCAAACACACCATAGGCCGAGGCCATCTGCAGCGGGGTCACGGCGCCGGCGCCCAAGGCCATGGTCAGGAAGGCCGGGTGCTTGTCGGCTTCAAAGCCGAACCGCGTGACCCACTGTTGCGCATAGGCCGGCGTGATCGACTGCAGTATGCGGATCGAGATCATGTTCTTCGACTTGGCCAGGCCGCGCCGCATCGACATGGGGCCGTCAAAGGTGCCGTCATAGTTTTTCGGCTCCCACGGTTGGCTGCCGGTGGTGACGGCGTCGAAGAACAGCGGCGCGTCGTTGATCACGGTCGCTGGCGTGAAGCCTTTTTCGAGCGCCGCCGAGTAGATGAACGGCTTGAAACTCGACCCCGGCTGGCGCCAGGCCTGAGTCACGTGGTTGAACTTGCTCTTAGCGTAGTCAAAGCCGCCCACCATGGTGCGCACTGCGCCGGTGCGGGGCTCCAGCGAGACGAAAGCGCCTTCGACCTCGGGCAGCTGGGTGATGGACCAATCGCCCTTGGGTCCTTTCACCAGGCGGATCACGGCGCCGCGGCGAATCTGCGTCTTGGGGTTGCCCTTGGCGGCCAGGCCTGATGTCACCGGCTTGAGTCCTTCGCCCGTGACGGTGACCGATTCGCCGTTTTGCAGCACCGCCACTACCTTGCGTGGGCTGGCCTCCAGGGCCACACCGGCACGCAACTCGTCGTTGTCGGGGTGTTCGTCGAGCGCTTCGGCGACGCGGGCGTCTACGTCCTTTCCCTCGGCAGGCAGGTCGATGTAAGCCTCGGGGCCCCGGTAGACCTGGCGCCGCTCGTAGTCGAGGATGCCCTTGCGCAGCGCGCGGTAGGCCGTCATCTGCTCGACGGAATTGAGCGTCAGGTGAACGTTCAGGCCGCGGGTGTAAGCCTCGTCGCCATACTGGCTGAAGATCATCTGGCGGGCCGCTTCGGCCACGTATTCGGCGTGAACGGCCACTTCGGCAGGAGTGCGGTACTTCAGTGGCTGGGCGCGTGCGGCCTCGTGCTGCTGCGGCGTGATGAAGCCGTTTTCCAGCATGCGGTCGATGATGTACTGCTGGCGCACCGTGGCGCGCCGTGGGTTGCTGATCGGGTTGTAGGCCGAAGGCGCCTTGGGCAGGCCGGCCAGCATGGCCGCCTCGGCCACCGTGACGTCTTGCAGGGGTTTGCCGAAGTAGATCTCGCTCGCCGCCGCAAAGCCGTAGGCCCGCTGGCCGAGGAAGATCTGGTTCATGTAGACCTCCAGGATCTGCTCCTTGGTGAGCAGGCTCTCGATCTTCAGTGCCAGCAGCACCTCGTAGATCTTGCGGGTGAAGGTTTTCTCGGTCGACAGGTAGAAGTTACGCGCCACCTGCATCGTGATGGTCGAAGCGCCCTGGCTGCGCGACTCGGCAAACTGAGCCAAGCCGGCGCGCAGCACGCCTTTGTAGTCGACCCCACTGTGCTGATAGAAGCGGGCGTCCTCGATGGCCAGCACCGCCTGCTGCATCACCTTGGGAACCTGCGAGATGGGGGTGAAGTTGCGGCGCTCCTCGCCGAACTCGCCCAGCAAGACGCCATCGGCTGAATAGACGCGCATGGGCAGCTTGGGCCGGTAGTCCAGCAAACCACTGATCTCGGGCAGGTTGGGGTAGGCCACTGCGAGGGCCAAGCCGACCAGCATGCCCACTGTCAGCGCACCGGCGGCCAGCAACCCCGCCGCCCAGGTTGCCGCAACGGCCAGCCAGCGCGCCCACGGTGGCAGCGAAGCCAGGGTGCGTGACAAGTAGGCGGCCGGTCGCTCGGATTCGCTCATGGAACTCCAACAAAGAGGTCGTGATTATAGGAAGCGCCCTGGTCTCACTGGCCAAACGTGAACTCTTTGGCAGTTGTCCAACAGGCCCTCAGGGTTGACCCGAAGGTGCCAATTTTTGACACGTATTTGCGTCTGAGTTTTGCAACGAGACGAGGTTGTGAAAATTGGAAATATCTTTGTTGTACAAAGACTTTACTGCTAGCATTGAAGTAACTTCTTAACAGTCCAGCGTACTTAAAAAGCGCGTTGGGAGAGGGCGTCGTGAGCTTCCTTGACTTGTTGTTGGGCCGCAAACATCCACCGATGATCGGCTTGGACATCAGTTCTTCCAGCGTCAAGCTGGTCGAGCTGGGCCAAAGCGCGTCAGGTGAGTACGTGCTCGAGCGTTTTGCGGCTGAAAGCTTCGAAAAAGGCTGGATCACTGACGGTCAAATTGAAAAATTTGACGAGGTGGCCGACGCGGTGCGCCGGGTGGTGACCAAGAGTGGCACCAAAACCAAGCAGGTTGTGTTGGCCATGCCTCAGTCAGCCGTGATCACCAAGAAGATCATGCTGCCTGCCGGCTTGCGCGAAGAAGAGCTTGAGCTTCAGGTCGAATCCGAAGCTAACCAATACATCCCTTTCTCGTTGGACGAGGTCAGTCTCGACTTTTCGGTCATCGGCCCGAGCCCCACCTCCGTGGGTGACGTCGAGGTGCTGATCGCCGCGTCCCGCAAAGACCGAGTTCAGGATCGTCAAGGTCTCGCCGAGGCGGCGGGTCTCAAGCCGGTGGTGCTTGACATCGAGTCTCATGCCTCACGCTTGGCCATGGGTCGCCTGATCGAAGCCTTGCCCAACGAGGGCAAAGATGCCCTCGTGGCCTTGTTCGAGATCGGTGCCGATACCACCAGTCTCAAGGTCTTGCGCGATGACGAGATGTTGTATGACCGGGATCAGGCCTTTGGTGGCTCCCAGCTCACACAGCTGATTTCTCGGCAGTATGGGTTCTCCTTTGAGGAGGCCGAGCAAAAGAAGCTCGCGTCCGATCTGCCTGAAGACTACGAAACTTCGATCCTCGCGCCTTTCGTTGACAGCTTGTCGCAAGAAATCGGCCGTGCCTTGCAGTACTTCTTCACCAGCACACCGCACCACAAGGTTCACTACGTCATGTTGGCTGGGGGCACCGCAACCCTACCGGGCTTGAAGGATCGTGTCACAGAGTTGACCGGCTTCGCTTCGATGGTGGTGAACCCCTTTGACAACATGAAACTCGGCTCGGCGGTGCGCGAGAGCAAGCTTCGTCGTGAGGCGCCGTCCTACCTCACGGCTTGCGGCTTGGCGATGCGGAGGTTCCTGCAGTGATCTTGATCAACCTGCTCCCGCATCGGGAAGAAAAGCGCAAACGGCGCAAGGCGGCCTTTTTTCTCGGGCTTGGCTTGGCAGCTGTTGCAGGCGCGGTGGTTGTGGGCGTCTGGTACTTGGTGTTGCAGCAAATGACCACGGGTCAGCAGCAACGCAACGAGTTTCTGACCGCCGAGATTCGCAAGCTTGAAGTGCAGATCAAAGACATCGCCACCTTGCGTGCGGAGATCGAGGCTTTGAAGGCCAGGCAGAAGGCCGTAGAAGATCTTCAGATCGATCGCAACGTGCCTGTGCATGTGCTGAACGAACTCGTCAAACAAACGCCCGAGGGCATTTACTACCGAACCATTAAACAAGATGGCCAGGTTCTGACGCTGGTGGGTGTGGCTCAGACGAATGAGCGCGTGTCCGAGTTGTTGCGCAACACCGGCAACAGTTCCGAGTGGTTGATGCGCCCGGAATTGGTCGAAATCAAGGTCGCCACGGTGCAAGGCGCTAATCGCGAACAGAAGCGGCTTTTTGACTTCTCGATGCGCGTGAGCATCAAGCGCCCGCAAGACGTTGACGCGAAAGCGGCTGCAGAGGCGGCGTCTGGGGTGGTGCCACAACCTGGGGCCAAGGGTACGACCGCTGGCAACCCAGCGAAACCCTGAAAGTACGCACGCCATGGCCACTCAAGCTAAATCCGTCAATATCGATCTGAACTCGGTGTTTGGTGCCGCGGCATCACAATTCCGAGGGCTCAACCCGAACGAGCCGGGCCAGTGGCCCATGCTGCCCAAGATTGCCACCTGGATCGTGCTGGCAACTCTTGTAGTTGTTGTTGGTTGGTTCTTGCTGCTGGCCAGCGCTGACGAAGAGCTGCAGTCCGAACGCGCTAAAGAGCCCGTGCTCAAACAAGACTATCGCGGCAAACTCGCGCAGGCCGTCAACCTTGAAGAGTTGCGCAAGCAAAAGCTGCAGGTTGAGGAATACGTGACGCAGCTGGAGAAACAGCTGCCTGGCAAGGCCGAGATGGACGCTCTGCTTTCCGACATCAACCAGGCCGGCTTGGGAAGAGGTCTCCAGTTTGAACTCTTCAGGCCAGGGCAAGTGCTCGTGAAGGACTACTACGCCGAGTTGCCGATTGCGTTGCGCGTGTCAGGCCGATATCACGACATCGGCAACTTCGCTGCCGACGTGGCCAACCTCTCTCGGATTGTCACGCTGCACGGGCTGACCATTGCGACGGCCAAAGATGCGGCCGGCAAGGACAACTCCGGATTGCTTGCGATGGATGCCACTGCTCGCACCTATCGCTACCTCGACGCCAACGAGGTGAACGAACAAAGAGCGGCGGCTGCAAAGGCCGCTGGTGCCAAAGCGGGAGCTAAGAAATGAAGGGCACGTTTGTGCGCTCTGTTGGAGCGCTTTGCGCCGCAGCGTTCGTTTCGTTGGGTCTGCTGGGTTGCAGTGGCGCTCAAGACGAGTTGCAACAGTGGATCGAACAACAACGGCGCGAGGCGAAGCCGAGTGTCTCTCCGTTGTCGGCACCGAAGAAGTTCAACCCTCAAGCCTACTTGGCTGGCAATGCGGTTGAGCCCTTCAGCAGCCAGAAGCTGACAGTGGCCATCAAACAAGAAGCCCGGCAATCCAACTCCTTGCTTGCGGCGGAAATCAATCGCCGCAAAGAGCCTCTTGAGGCTTACCCCATCGACAGCATGAGCATGGTGGGCAGCGTGACCAAACAAGGGCGGCCTTATGCGCTCTTGAAGGTGGACAACCTTCTGTACCAGGTCAAACAAGGTGATTACCTGGGCCAGAACTACGGAAAGATCACCAAGATTTCCGAGACCGACATTGCGTTTCGCGAGATTGTTCAGGATGCAGCGGGCGAGTGGATTGAGCGCACCAGCTCCCTTCAGCTTCAGGAGACGGCGCGATGAAGAACATGCAGGAGATACAGATCATGGGTAATTTGCGGGCTCGTGTCCTGGCGCTCGCGTTGCTCGTCGCCGCGCCCGGGATGGCTTTGGCACAGAACGCGATCCAGTCGATCAGCAGCACACAGCAGTCTGGCTCAGAGGTGGTGCGAATCGAATTGTCGGAGCCACTGGCTGCTGTGCCATCTGGCTTCACGGTGCAAACACCGCCCCGCATCGCCCTGGATCTGCCGAACGTCGGCAATGCGATGGGTCGCTCCAACATCGAGATCAATCAAGGTAACCTGCGGTCGGTGAATGTGGCGCAAGCCGGTGACCGCACGCGGCTGGTGCTGAACCTGAAACAGGCGGCGAACTACAAGGCGCAGATTCAAGGCAAAGTCTTGATGGTCGTGATGGAGAGCTCGGCCTCCTCCGCAGCTCAAAGCGCAGCGGCTGAGCCGGTGCGTTTTGCCGAGCCTCTGAACCAGTCTCAGCTGGCGCTGAAAGGCATTGACTTCCGTCGAGGCCAGGATGGGTCCGGGCGCGTTGTGGTGGATCTGCCTAACAATCAAGTGGGCGTTGACATTCGCCAGCAAGGCCAGAGCTTGGTGGTGGAATTCTTGCGCTCTAGCCTTCCCGAGAACCTGCGCCGCAAGCTCGACGTGACGGATTTCGGAACGCCTGTTCAATCGGTGTCGACCTTCCAGAACGGTGACCGTGTGCGCATGGTGGTCGAGCCCCGCGGTGCGTGGGAGCACAGTGCTTACCAAACGGATAACCAGTTTGTGCTGGAGGTGCGAGTTCAGAAAACTGATCCAAACAAGCTGGTCCAGGGGCCTGGCTATGCGGGTGAGAAGTTGTCTCTGAACTTCCAGAACATTGAAGTGCGCGCCTTGCTGCAAGTGATCGCTGATTTCACCAACTTCAATGTGGTGACCAGTGACACTGTCACAGGCAATGTGACGCTTCGCCTGAAGGACGTTCCTTGGGATCAAGCGCTTGACATCATCCTCCAAGCCAAGGGGCTTGGCCTGCGCAAATCCGGCAACGTGATCTTGATCGCCCCCAAAGACGAACTGGCTGCGAAGGAAAAGGTCGACCTTGAAGCCAAGGCGCAGGTCGCCAGCTTGGAGCCGGTGAGGACGCAATCCTTCCAACTGAACTACACCAAGGCCGAAGAAGTCGCTAAGGGCTTGACTGGTCAAAGTGGCGGTGGGGGTGGTGGTGGGGCGTCTTCGCGCATCCTTTCTCCGAGAGGCAGTGTGATCGCGGAGTCACGCACGAACCAGCTGTTCATCACCGACATCCCATCCAAGTTGGAAGAGGTGCAGGCGATGATTGCAAAGATCGACATCCCTGTCAGGCAGGTGCTGATTGAGGCTCGAATTGTCGAGGCGGGTGACTCCTTCGGGCGCTCTCTTGGGGTCAAGCTGGGCTCTACCGATCTGCGCGGTTTGCGTGGCGGCGTGGCCGGCTACGGGACCCCCGACATGAGCGTCGGCATCGGTGGCAACATGAACGCCATCGGGCTTCAAACAGGTCAGGTGGCTGGCACGAGCGTGCCGTTCAACGACTCGCAGTTCATCAGCCTGCCCGCAGTGGGGCAAAACAATTACAGCGCCGCGACGTTTGCTGTTTCGCTGTTCAGCGCGGCAGCCAACCGCTTCCTCAATCTTGAGATTTCGGCTCTCGAAGCCGATGGCAAGGGCAAGATTGTTTCGAGCCCTCGTGTGATCACCGCAGACCAGGTCAAAGCGTTGATTGAGCAAGGCGAAGAGTTGCCTTACCAGACCGCCACTTCAAGCGGTGCAACAGCGCTCCAATTCCGGAAGGCCAACCTCAGGTTGGAAGTCACACCTCAGATCACACCTGAAGGTAATGTCATTCTTGATGTGGATGTCAACAAGGACAGCGTGGGAAGATCAACTGCAGCGGGCTTCGCAATCGATACCAAACATGTCCGCACTCAGATCTTGGTCGAAAATGGTGGCACGGTCGTTATCGGCGGCATCTACACGCAGTCCGAGCGTGAAGACGTGACCAAGGTTCCTTTGTTAGGTGACATACCTTTGTTGGGTAATCTGTTCAAGACCAGAACCCGCACGACGGCCAAGACTGAACTGCTGGTGTTCTTGACACCCAAGGTGATCAGCGATCGGGGGGCGGCGCGATGAGCGCCGGCAAGTTTGAGCAGACATTTGCAAAACGGGTGAAATCGATGAAAGCAAATCCGAAGTCCGCCTTTGTGGCGATGGTGGCTGTGCTGGCGATGACGGCGTGTGGGGGCAGTTCCGACGACGGTGCCGGGCAAATCTCCGCGTTCCAAGTCAGCCCCGACGCAATTACCCTGAATTCAGGCGACGATTTTTGTCCCGCCACCGACTCCAGAGTGGCCGATGTCCAGGTAGTAGGGGGCACTGCTCCTTATCGGGTGACCAGCAGTCAACACCTGGCGATCACTTTCGGGCCAGCGGGCAGCACAGCGCCGACCACCCAGGGCTCATACACCGTTTCCAACCGCAATGGGCAGTTCGCGGTGTTCGTTACGGGTTGCCTTGATTTGCCCATTACCGTTTTGGATGATCTCGGTCGTCTCGCGACGGTACAAATCACTGCGGCATCCGGGTCTGGTAGCTAACGGCGGCGGGCAGTAGCGCCTCATGACGGTGTGGGCGAATAGAGCTCGCATCGCCTTGGTGGGCATGCCTGGCGGCGGCAAGTCAACTGTTGGCCGCCAACTGGCCAAACGTCTCCATTGGCAGTTCGATGATTCGGACACATTGATAGAAAAGCGCCTGGGATGCTCGATTCGCAGCTACTTTGCCTCTCAAGGTGAAAGCGCGTTTCGCGACGTCGAAGAATCGGTCATTGAAAAGGCGGCATCCGGCGACCGCCTGGTGTTGGCCACCGGCGGAGGCGCAGTGCTTCGTGAGCGCAATCGCCACGCCCTCAACTCTCGTTGCCACGTGATCTACCTTCGGTCTTCACCGGAGGAGCTGTTTCGCCGGCTGCGCAACGACACCACTCGCCCCTTGCTCCAAGTCACCGACCCACTGGCGCGCTTGCGGGAGCTCTTCGACGAACGAGATCCCCTCTACCGCGAGGTGTCTCACTTCACCGTCGAGACGGGGCGCCCATCGGTTGCATCACTCGTGAACATGGTGTTGATGCAGCTTGAACTTGCCGGTGTCATCGACCCTGATCTGGTGCCATCCCCCGTCGGCGTGCCCACGACCCCGCACTAAAAAGCCAAGCGCTCGCCCGCTACACTTCTGCGCATGCGCACGCAAACTGAGCGAGTCGACATCCAACTGGGCGACCGCAGCTATGACATCCTGATAGGCAGCGGCTTGCTCGCACAAAGTGTCAGTTTTGACGGCGTGCAGCGTGCATCGAGTGCGGTTATCGTGACCAATCCGACCGTCGCCAGCCTGTATTCAGCGCAACTGCACACGGCATTGCGAACCCTCTATCCGAAGGTTTTGCAGATCGAACTCCAGGACGGTGAGGCCTTCAAGGACTGGAGCTCACTCAACCAGATCTTCGAAGCGCTGCTGAGCGCCGGCTGTGACCGCAAGACCGTGATCTATGCGCTGGGTGGTGGTGTGGTTGGCGATGTGGCGGGCTTCGCCGCTGCTTGCTACATGCGTGGTGTCCCCTTCGTCCAGGTACCGACCACCTTGCTGGCGCAAGTGGACTCGTCGGTGGGTGGCAAGACCGCGATCAACCACCCGCTTGGCAAGAACATGATCGGTGCGTTCTACCAACCACTGCGTGTGGTTGCCGACTTGGATACGCTCGATACCTTGCCAGACCGCGAGCTCTCCGCCGGCTTGGCCGAGGTTATCAAGTACGGCCCGATCGCCGACGATGCGTTTCTGAGCTGGATCGAAACCAACCTCGATGCCCTTTGGGCTCGCGACAAGGCTGCTCTTGCGCATGCCGTGAAGCGCTCGTGCGAGATCAAGGCGTGGGTGGTGAGTCAGGATGAGCGCGAGTCTGGCGTGCGCGCCATCCTCAACTTCGGCCACACCTTCGGACATGCCATTGAAGCAGGCCTCGGTTATGGCGCGTGGTTGCATGGCGAGGCTGTGGGTTGCGGCATGGTGATGGCGGCCGACTTGTCGCGCCGGCTTGGCTTGATCGACACTGCTTACGTCGACCGCCTCACCCGCTTGATCGAACGTGCCAAGCTACCGATCCGAGGCCCAGCCCTTGGATCTGAGCGTTACCTGGAGCTGATGCGCGTTGACAAGAAGTCAGAAGGCGGTGAAATACGATTTGTGGTGATCGATGCGCCGGGCCGGGCGTCCATGCGCGCAGCACCCGATGCCGTCGTGCGCGACGTGATCGCCACGCACACCGCTTGATCGCAAGGCGCAGCTGAGCCCTCTGTCCATGCTGCAGCCATTTGCGTGCGACCCGACGGCCTCACGAGGCCGGCGGCACCCGGAGCCTTCGGCGCCCACGCGCAGCGAATACCAACGTGACCGTGATCGCATCGTGCACAGCACGGCTTTCCGCCGTCTGGTCTACAAAACTCAGGTCTTCCTGAACCACGAAGGCGACCTCTTCCGCACGCGGTTGACTCATTCACTCGAAGTCGCGCAACTCGGCCGCTCCATCGCTCGAACACTCGGCCTGAATGAAGATCTCGTCGAAGCCATCGCCCTTGCACACGATCTGGGCCACACCCCGTTTGGACACGCCGGGCAGGATGCGCTGAACGAGTGCTTGCGTGTCGCCGACCCGTCTAGCGGGGGCTTTGAACACAATTTGCAGAGCCTGCGGGTGGTCGACTTTCTGGAGGAGCGCTATCCGGACTTCGACGGACTCAACCTGACCTTCGAGACCCGAGAGGGTGTTCTCAAGCATTGCTCGCTGCGCCATGCCGAGCGACTGGTAGTGGCCGAGCCGCAGGGGGTGGGGCGTCGTTTCCTCGATCGCACCCAACCCAGCCTCGAAGCCCAGCTGTGCAACCTGGCCGATGAGATTGCGTACAACGCCCACGATGTGGACGACGGTGTGCGCTCCGGTCTGATCAACATGGAGCAACTGCAAGACCTTGCCTTGTTCGCCCGCTTTCGCCAGCAAGCGATCGCACAGCACCCGGGGCTCGCCGGCCGGCGACTCTTGTTCGAAAGCATTCGCCGCATGCTGTCGGCCCAGGTGTACGACGTGCTCGATGCCACCGGGGCCGCCCTGCGGGAGGCCGGGCCGAGTCATGTCGATGAAGTGCGTGCGGCGCCTGCGCTGGTTCGCTTCAGCCCGGCCATGGCCCGAGAAAGTGTCGAGCTCAAAAATTTTCTGCGCACCAACCTCTACCGGCACCCTCAGGTGGTGGCCACCACGGATCATGCCAAGCAGGTAATTCACGACCTCTTCCTCGCCTATCAAAAAGATCCTGGAGAGTGGGCGCTTGCACGAAGAGAAGTTCGCTTGAGAGATATCGCCGACTACATCGCCGGCATGACCGACCGTTTTGCCATGCGCGAGCATGAGCGGCTGACCGGGCGGCGGCTCTTCGACTGAGCTCATGGCGCGCCTCACCCGCCTGTGTGTCCCTGGCTGGCCTCACCTGGTCATGCAGTCTGGGCACAACCATCAGCCGGTGTTTCAGGACGATGTCGACCGCAAGCTCTTTATCGAGTTGCTGCAATCAGCAGCTTCGACCCACGGCGTGGGGGTACACGCCTACACCTTGCTCGACGACGAAGTTCGGCTGCTCGCCACGCCGGCCGATGTCGACAGCCTCAGCCGCATGATGCAAGCGGTGGGGCGCCGCTATGGCAGCGCTTTCAACCGCCGCCACGGCCACACGGGCAGTCTGTGGGAGGGGCGATTCAGGGCAACGGTCATCGAGCCGGAACGCCACTTGCTTGATTGCATGCGTTACGTCGAACAAGAGGCCGCAGGCGATGAAGCCGGCACGGGTTTGGGGCAGCGTTTGTGGTCTAGCGCGGCTCATCATCTGGGCGAGCGGGTCGATCCGTTGATCAGCGACCACCTTCTCTATTGGTCTTTGGGCAATACACCGTTTGAGCGAGAAGCTGCATACAGAGACTTGCTGCAGCAGGCGCTCACTCCATCAGAAGTGTTCTCGATATCAGCAGCCGCCAGGAAAGGGTGGCCACTGGGATCTGGCGGCTTCCTGACAGAGTTGTCGGCCAGCACACCAAGGAGATTGGCGCCGTTGCCGCGCGGGAGGCCTCGCAGGACGGCTGTTGATTGATATGCCCCCAATTAATTTGACTGCGCCTCTGATGCTGTTCAAATAGATTCAGACCCCATTTAATTCCGTTGAAGACCCTGCTGCGCTGCAGTATTCTTCGTCCCATCCATAGCTTTGAGACGGAGTGCGCCATGAACCAGGCCGCCCAAGGGGTTGCTGCCCCTGAGGAAATGCGCGACGCAGCCGAATTCGGCCTGTACAACCCCGCCAACGAGCATGATGCCTGCGGCGTCGGTTTTGTAGCGCACATCAAGGGTCACAAGGCCCACAGCATCGTCGAACAAGGCCTCAAGATCCTTGAGAACCTCGACCACCGGGGTGCAGTCGGTGCCGACAAGCTGATGGGCGACGGTGCGGGCATCCTGATCCAGATCCCTGACGACTTCTATCGCGCCGAGATGGCCGCCAAGGGCATCGAGCTGCCGCCTCCGGGCGAGTACGGCGTGGGCATGATCTTCCTGCCCAAGGAGCACGCGTCTCGCCTGGCCTGCGAACAAGCTGTCGAGCGCGCCGTGAAGGTCGAAGGCCAGGTGCTGCTCGGCTGGCGCGACGTGCCGGTCGACGCCGAAATGCCGATGTCGCCCACCGTGCGCGAGAAGGAGCCGATCATTCGGCAGGTCTTCATCGGCCGCGGCCCCGATGTGATCGTGCCCGACGCGCTGGAGCGCAAGCTGTACGTGATCCGCAAGACGGCGTCGAGCGCCATCCAGCGCCTGAAGCTCACGCACAGCCACGAGTACTACGTGCCCAGCATGAGCTGCCGCACCATCATCTACAAGGGCCTGCTGCTCGCCGACCAGGTGGGCAAGTACTACAAGGACCTGCAAGACCCGCGCGTCACCTCGGCCCTGGCCCTGGTGCACCAGCGCTTCTCGACCAACACCTTCCCCGAATGGCCGCTGGCTCACCCGTACCGCATGGTGGCGCACAACGGCGAGATCAATACCGTCAAGGGCAACTTCAACTGGATGCGCGCCCGCGAAGGCGTGATGAAGTCGCCGGTGCTGGGTGATGACCTGCAAAAGCTCTATCCCATTAGCTTCGAAGGCCAGTCCGACACCGCCACCTTCGACAACGCGCTCGAGCTGCTCACCATGAGCGGTTACTCGCTCGCCCACGCCGCGATGATGATGATCCCCGAGGCCTGGGAGCAGCACACCACGATGGACGAACGCCGCCGCGCGTTCTACGAATACCACGCCGCCATGCTCGAGCCTTGGGACGGCCCCGCCTCGATGGTCTTCACCGACGGTCGCCAGATCGGCGCCACGCTCGACCGCAACGGCCTGCGCCCCTCACGCTACATCGTCACCGACGACGACCTGGTGGTGATGGCCTCCGAGTCCGGCGTGCTGCCGATGATTCCCGAGAACAAGATCGTCAAGAAGTGGCGACTGCAGCCCGGCAAGATGTTCCTGATCGACTTCGACCAGGGCCGCATCATCGACGACGAAGAACTGAAGAACCAGTTCGCGCTCGCCAAGCCCTACCGCCAGTGGATCGAAAACGTGCGCGTGCGCCTCGACTCGATAGAAGCCACCGGCAGCGCCAGCGAATTCAGCGAGTCGCTGCTCGACCGCCAGCAAGCTTTTGGCTACACGCAGGAAGACATCAAGTTCCTGCTGAGCCCGATGGCGCAGGCCGGCGAAGAAGGCACCGGCTCGATGGGCAACGACTCGCCGCTCGCCGTGCTGTCGGACAAGAACAAGCCGCTCTACAACTACTTCAAGCAGTTGTTCGCGCAAGTCACCAACCCGCCGATCGACCCGATCCGTGAAGCGGTGGTGATGTCGCTCGTGTCCTTCATCGGCCCCAAGCCGAACCTGCTCGACATCAACGCCGTCAACCCTCCCATGCGGCTCGAGGTGTCGCAGCCCGTGCTCGACTTCGCCGACATGGGCCGCCTGCGCGAGATCGAGAAGTACACCTACGGCAAGTTCCGCAGCCACGAGCTCAACGTCACCTACCCCCTGGCTTGGGGCGATGAGGGCGTTGAAGCCAAGCTCGCCTCGCTGTGCGCCGAGAGCGTTGACGCGATCAAGAGCGGCCACAACATCCTGATCATCAGCGACCGCCACATGGACCGCGATCACGTGGCCATCCCCGCGGTGCTGGCACTGTCGGCGGTGCACCAGCACCTGGTGCGCGAAGGCTTGCGCACCACGGCCGGCCTGGTCGTCGAGACCGGCTCCGCGCGCGAGGTGCACCACTTCGCCGTGCTGGCGGGCTACGGCGCCGAAGCCGTGCACCCCTACCTGGCGATGGAAACCCTGGCCTCGATGCACAAGGAGCTGCCAGGCGAGTTGTCGACCGAGAAGGCTATCTACAACTACGTCAAGGCCATCGACAAGGGCTTGTCGAAGATCATGTCCAAGATGGGCGTGTCGACCTACATGTCTTACTGCGGCTCGCAACTCTTCGAGGCCATCGGCCTGGAAAAGGCGCTGATCGACAAGTACTTCCGCGGCACGGCCAGCCAGGTGGGCGGCATCGACGTGTTTGACGTGGCCGAAGAAGCCATTCGCATGCACAAGGCCGCCTTCAGCGACGACCCGGTGCTCGCCGGCATGCTCGACGCCGGTGGTGAATACGCCTGGCGTGTGCGTGGCGAAGAACACATGTGGACGCCCGACGTGATTGCCAAGCTGCAGCACAGCACGCGCGCCAACAAGTTCGACACCTACAAGGAATACGCCCAGCTGGTGAACGACCAGTCGCGTCGTCACATGACGCTGCGCGGGCTGTTCGAGTTCAAGCTCGACCCGAGCAAGGCGATTCCCGTGGACGAGGTCGAGTCGGCCAAGGAAATCGTCAAGCGCTTCGCCACCGGCGCGATGTCGCTCGGGTCGATCTCGACTGAAGCGCATGCCACGCTGGCCGTGGCGATGAACCGCATCGGCGGCAAGAGCAACACCGGCGAAGGCGGTGAAGACCCTGCCCGTTATCGCAATGAGTTGAAGGGCGTCAAGATCGTTGATGGCACCAAGCTCAGCGACGTGGTGGGTGCCAAGGTGGTCGAGGCCGACTACGAGCTGAAGGCCGGTGATTCACTGCGCTCGAAGATCAAGCAGGTGGCATCAGGCCGATTCGGTGTCACCGCCGAGTACCTGGCTTCGGCCGACCAGATCCAGATCAAGATGGCACAAGGCGCCAAGCCCGGTGAGGGCGGCCAGCTGCCCGGCGGCAAGGTCAGCGACTACATCGGCTTCCTGCGCTACTCGGTGCCGGGTGTCGGTCTCATTTCGCCGCCGCCGCACCACGACATCTATTCCATCGAAGACCTGGCGCAGCTCATTCATGACCTGAAGAACGCCAACCAGCGCGCTGACATCAGCGTGAAGCTGGTGTCCGAAGTGGGCGTGGGCACCATCGCGACTGGTGTGGCCAAGGCCAAGGCCGATCACATCGTGATCGCTGGCCACGATGGCGGCACGGGTGCGTCACCGTGGAGCTCGATCAAGCACGCCGGCACGCCGTGGGAACTGGGCCTGGCCGAGACGCAGCAGACGCTGGTGCTGAACCGCCTGCGCAGCCGCATCCGCGTGCAGGCCGACGGCCAGATGAAAACCGGCCGTGACGTGGTCATCGGCGCGCTGCTGGGCGCCGATGAATTCGGCTTCG